>JASHQD010000529.1 GCA_030037755.1 Terriglobia bacterium | reverse complement strand
GGAGCGAAACACGTAGTACCTGCCGTCCGCTGTCCAATCGCCGTCCGTCTCGCCGTCTCCGTAGTAAGCCGGCGGCTCTCTCCAACCCTGCAGCAGACGATGAGGCGTCCCACCGGTCCCCGCGACCTCCCAGAGTGACAACGAAGCGATGGGAGAACTCCAGGTGCTGAAGCGCAGGACCCTGCCGTCGGGCGACCAGCGCGAAAACCACCCGGTACCTGCAGTTGTTGCGAGTTGTTGCGGGTTGCCGCCGTCGGGCCTGACCGCAAAGAGTCCGGAGCCTGAGAAATAAGCGATCCTCCGGCCGTCGCGCGACCAGGCAGCGTCGTGGCCGATTACGTCTCCCACTCGGCGCGGCGATCCTCCGGTTACCGGAAGCAGCCAGAAGGTCATTTTGTTGTCGTTGCCCGCGTCACTTCCCACCAGAAGCTCGGAGTGGTCAGGAGAGATGCCATAGAGCGCTACGTCGGTAAGCGACGTTGCGATTGGCACGGGCTCACCGCCGTCGATAGGAACGCTGGCGAGCGACAGTTGGCCTCCTTTTCTTTCCACAAAGTAAACCCGCGTCCCATCCGTCGCCAGGCGGGAAGCCGGATTGACACGGCCGAAGTGGGTAATCTGGGTTGTCTTAAGAACCGTGGGTGGCGGAGGCGGGGAAAGCCACAGCCAGGCTCCTGCTAAGGCGAGAAGGCCCGTCACCAGGGCCATTATTCGCCAAGTCCACCGCGCACGGTCGGCCGGCGCCGAAGCGCGCGGCGGGGCCAAAATGGGGGGCGCGCCCGGCTCGGACGGCGCTGTGACAGATCCAGACGGTTTCGGCGTACCGTTCGTGGCCGGCTCGCAAGACGTGACTGCGGCCACAAAACGGTATCCGCGCTTGGGTATCGTCTCGATGTATTCCCTGCCACCCTCGCCATTCCCCAGTGTCTGCCGCAGCACGGAGATGTTTTTGGTAAGACTGCCTTCCTCGACGAAGCTGTCGTGCCATAGCAGGTCCATCAGCTCCTGTTTCTCAACCAGCCGTCCGGCCCGTGACACGAGCAGCAGAAGCGTGTCCACGACCTTGGGTGCGAGCGAAACCGGCTGCTGATCGCGCCACAGCAGACGCTGGCCGGGGTCCAGGACGAAGGGACCGAAGGCGTATAGATGGTTGTCCTGATTAGTCATACGGGCGGTAAGACTTTTATCAGAATTTCTTCCGCGTTTGTGGAGGACTTTCCGCCCGCTTCTGGCTAGGTTCCATAATCGAGGCAAGCCAGTGCACGCTGGGGAGCCTCCAGACCCGGCGATTCTACCCTGAGATGGGCGGTCGGGACAACATGCCCGAGCTGACATTGCTCAGTTTGGACAGAACCCGATTGGGCGGGGATCCCTCTCCGGAGGTCCCCGCCGTGCCGGCAGATCCACACTTGTTTTTCGCATGGCGAAGGGGAGGCAACATGAAATCGAGAATTTTGGGCACGCCATTTACTCAGGGCCATCCGTGGTGGAAAACGGCCTGCGTCGTCGCGCTGCTCTGTGCGGCAGCGGCCACTCGGTCGCCGGCCCAGACCTACACCACGCTGCTGGATTTTGACGGGACCAATGGAGCGGGCCCGAAGTACATGGCTTTCATCCAGGGCAAAGACGGTAATCTCTACGGAACCACGGAGGGCGGGGGAGCAACCTTTGGGGGCACGGTGTTTAAGGTCACTCCCACCGGAACGCTGACCACGCTCTACAGCTTCTGCCCCCTGATCAACCCCTGCCCTGACGGCGCGGACCCCGTCGCCGGGCTTGTGCTGGGCACCGACGGGAAGTTCTACGGGACACTTTACTATGGCGGGAACGAAACCGCCTGCTACGATTCTGGCTGCGGCGCCGTCTTCAGCATCACCCCAGAGGGCACGGTGACCACCCTCCACGTCTTCGACTATACGGACGGCGCCTACCCGGAGGGCGCGCTGGTTCAGGGCGCCAACGGGATCTTCTACGGGACAACGCAGGGTGGCGGGGCCAACGGCTATGGCACCGTTTTCAGCATCACCCCAGGCGGGACGCTGACTACGCTGCACAGCTTCGACTACACGGACGGCGCCTACCCGGAGGGCGCGCTGGTTCAGGGCACTAACGGGATCTTCTACGGTACAACCTACGAAGGCGGGAGCAATGCCTGCCGCCCTGAGGGCTGTGGCACGGTCTTTAGCATCACCTCGGCGGGTACGCTGACCACCCTGCACGATTTCGCCGGCGAGCCGACTGAGGGCGCTAACCCCGCCACCGCGCTGGTTCAGGCCGCCAACGGGATCTTCTACGGTACAACCGTGAGTGGCGGGCCCAACAACTATGGCACGGTCTTCAGCATCAGCTCAGCGGGCACGCTGACCACGCTCTACAGCTTCTGCTCCCAAAGCAACTGTACGGACGGCTACGCCCCCTCTTCGCCATTGGTTCAGGCGACCAACGGGACTTTCTACGGGGAAACCTACGGAGGCGGGGCCAACGACTACTATGGCACCCTCTTCAGCATCACCTCGGGCGGCACGCTCACCACGTTGTACAGTTACGGCAACCCTGGCACCTTTTCCCCCGAGGGCGGGCTGTTCCAAGCCACCAATGGAACCCTCTACGGGACCACCCTGGCGGGCTCGGTGACCGGCGTCGACGGCACGATTTTCAGCCTGGGTGTGGGTCTGGGTCCGTTTGTGGAAACGATGCCCACTTCCGGCAAGGTGGGAGCGGCTGTTACGATTCTGGGAACGAACCTGACGGGCGCGACGAGCGTCACGTTTAACGGCACGGCGGCGACGTTCACGGTGGTCTCGAGTTCGGAAATCACCACCACTGTCCCGAGCGGCGCCACCACCGGCAAGATCAAGGTGGCAACGCCCCACCACACGCTTTTAAGCAACGTGAACTTCCGGGTGACGCAGTGATTTCGAGCTTCTAGCCCACAGCGGGGGCCCGGCACCAGCGTGATGACTACCGTCGAGTGGCGACGACATCGTCCCTCCACGTCGCCAGGCTGGCGCAGACCTTCTTGCAGGGTCCCCGGCTTCTCGCGTTCTCGACACAAGGTCTGCGAGAGCCTGGCCGACGATGCATTCCCTGTCGTGAGGCTGCATCAGCGGGACCGCCGTGGATGCGACAGAGATATTCTGCATCTGAGCGCGGATGCGGGCGCGAGCCCGGAAGTCAATCTGCGCCGTGGTACTTCAAAGCAATGAAGGTGACCGCAGTCTTTGAGCGCGCCCGCGAAGGCGGGTATACGTGTTTCGTGGTGGAGATTCCAGCCGCGATTTCGCAAGGCGAAACACTTGAGGAAGCGAAGGCGAATCTCCTGGACGCCCTCAAGCTGGTGCTGGAGTGCCAGGGCTCCGTGCGCGGGTCCGGCCGGTGCCGCGATCACTCTACACCCGCCACGGGTTGAAGACCGGGACTCCGGTTGGTTCAAAATCCGCCGTGTCTCGCGTCATAACCTGAAGGCCGTGGTGAAGCGCGGTTGCGGCAATCAACCCATCCGTGGCGCTCACCGTGCGCCCCGCCTTCTGTGCGCGGGCCGTGAGTTCTCCCCAGCGATGGCAAACATCGCGATCAATGGAGAGAATCCGGTCGCCGTAATCCCGTTCCAGCGTATCCAGCCAATTCGCCAG
>JASHQD010000528.1 GCA_030037755.1 Terriglobia bacterium | reverse complement strand
CATGAGCCAATTCTTGGACGGCCCTTCGCATTTGGCGTAAACTCACTAGGGCAGGACAGCCGCGGTTTATTCAGGAAGGAATTGCCACTTCGCTGCCTCCTGATTCTGGTTCTTGCGCTGCGGTCCACGCGACGGTGAGCAACCGGCTTGCGAGTCCCAACCGTCCCGTGCAGGAGCGCGCGTATCCTGAGATTGTTGGGGGCCCATAGCTCAGTCGGTTAGAGCAGCGGACTCATAATCCGTTGGTCCCAGGTTCGAGTCCTGGTGGGCCCACCGCATCGCAGTCTAAAGAACAGAAGCCGGGCAACCAACTACTGAAGGGGCACATCATTAATATGCGCACGGTGGCGGCGGCACTTCGCAAGCTTCAAGTAGCGGCCACGAGGATCTGAACCGCGTTTGCGGCGCGGGCGTGAAGGCGGCAGGGGCAATCTACGGCCCTATCGCGCGGGACATCAGGTTTGAGTCAGGTTTGAGAATGACGGTGAGCTTACACTGCCATTTTCTCGGCGGCGAATCCGCCCCGGCTTCAAATCGACCCGCCACGCGGGAGCGAATGATCTTGACTTTTCGAGGTCGCCTCCAGTACTTTGAATGGCTTGGCGGCGTTCTCTTGAACGAGCCTGGCGATAGGAGTGAGGCCGCAGAGCATTAGTTGTATCTGAGGGCCTTCCCACTGGACTTGCCCAGAAAGCCGCGAATGTGACCTGGATAAGAAATTAGCTATTCTGCGGCGAGATCGCGGCGCTGCTGGGGTGTTTTGCTGTCTCACCGCAGTTGGCGCCCGCGACGATCGTTCCATCACAACGGAGAGGGATAAAAACAGGAACCCATATGGTTCGGTGCCGGTGTAGGCAAGAGCTTGCTGCAGGTTTGAATCAGGATGTAAGTCTGAGCGTTTTCGAGGACCATGGCGCCTTGTCAGGCTGCTCTGAGCACAGCGCGGACTTAGGGCGAGGGCGGCGGCCTGAACCCGCCAACGGCAGGGCGCGTGTTTGGCATATTAGCGACCTGGGGCTTACGGCCACCCTGCTGGCGGCTCTGGTCCTGTTCAATCCGCTGATAGCGCACTCCCAGGCTTCACCGGCGCCCCAGGCCCAGGCCCCGTCGTCCTCCGCGTCCTCCTCGGCCTCCGCATCGCAGTCCACGCCGGCCAACGGTCCTCCGACGGGTATTACGGCGTTTGTGCAGACGCAGTACAGCGCCAATTTGATCGGAACCGTGCTCGTGTTCGACGCCGATCTGGGTTACGGCCTGACGAATCATCTGTCGGCGGATATCGGCGTCCCCGTCATTTTCACACGCAATCCCTTTTCCCCGGTAACAGATCATGATTACTACTGGTCGGCGTTGCTGGGTGAGCCCTATCTCGACCTGAAGTACACCGGCACTTATCACGCTGTGAGCTACACATCCGTCCTGACTGGCACCGGACCCGTGGCAAGCGAAGATCGCATTTACACCACCGGGCGTTTCGGAGTCGACTGGTTCAACCACATGGAGGAACAGGTCGGTCCCATAGTACCTTTCCTCAACATCGAGGGATCGAACGGGGCCGTCAATCGCTTCGTCATGCCCAGGCCCTTTGAGGAGGCCCGGCTTTACCAGAGTTTAGGCCTGCTGGGAGATGCCGAAGGCGGCTTCGAGTATACGATCAACAATCGCTTTGTAAGGGGCGTCAAGATAGGAGCCTCTGCTTACCTGCAGGCAGGAGGCGGGCCACAGAAAATGTACAGCCGGCTCGTTTTCCCGTACTCAAGCCTGGCGGGCGATGGTCATCATGACCGCTACTGGGACAGCAGCTTCGAAACTGTGGGGTCGTCGGTGATTACGCGCGACAATGGTTTCTCCGTTTGGATGGATCTGAAGCCCCTTACCAACATCGACGCCCAGTTGGGCTACACGCGTAGCGTCCACTACGACATGGATATGTATACCGCCATGTTCAATTTTGATCTCAGCCAATTCATCAAACCGCTATTCCGGAGGCGGTAAGTTCGGTTCATGGACCTCAGAATCAGCGGAGGCATCCTCCCGGTTTTCAGAGAAGTAAGTTGATGAGATTTTCGCGACGAATGATGGTGTGGATCTGGCTGCCGGCGATCGCGGCTTTTTCGGGTTCGATGCTCGCCGCCGCAACCGGTCCTTCCACCCCTGGCAATCAGAGTTCGGGAGAAGCTAGAGCTGCCTTTGCATCCCTGCCGTTGAGTTTTGAGCTCAACCAGGGGCAGACGGACCCCGCGGTCAGGTTTCTGGCTCACGGGCCGGGCTACAGCCTTTTCTTGAGCCAGGACGAAGCGGTCATGGCTCTGCACTCCGGCGAAAGGAGTGCAGCGGGAATGTCCTCGCCTGGACACGAGAGTGTATTACGGATGCGCTTGCTCAATGCCCGGAAGGGTGGCCGCGCAGAAGGAATGGACAAACTGGAGGGCGAGAGCAACTACTTCATTGGCAACGATCCGCGGAAATGGCGCACCGGCGTTCCGAACTACGCCCGTGTGAAATTTGCCGGTGTCTATCCGGGAGTTGACCTGGTCTATTACGGGCATCAGGGACGGTTGGAGTACGACTTTGTGCTGCAGCCGGGAGCCGATCCCGCAAAGCTGAGGTTTGGGATCGAAGGAGCGAATGGCGTCAGGATCAATGAAGCCGGGGAACTGGTGCTCGAGACGGTGGCCGGCGAAGTAGCGCTACGCAAGCCGGAGGCCTACCAGGGGAACGGTGCGAGTCGGCGCCGAGTGAATGTAAGTTACGTGTGGCGGGGTGAAGAAATCGGGTTCAAGGTGGGACGCTATCGGCGCGACGAAGGGCTGACCATAGATCCCGTTCTGATTTATTCGACGTACCTCGGAGGGAGCGGGGGCGATATCGCTTACGGGATCGCCGTGGACATCAGCGGTAACGCCTACGTCACCGGAGTCACCGGTTCGGTAAATTTCCCCGTCAAATCGGCGGCCCAG
>JASHQD010000527.1 GCA_030037755.1 Terriglobia bacterium | reverse complement strand
AGCACGAATGATCAAGATCGCTAAGGAGGCGACCATGAAGAACACCAAGTACATCGCAGGATGCATTGCGGCCGTGCTAGTAATGGCGGCTATAGCGGCAGCGCGGCCGCCGCAGGACAATTCCAAGGACACGACGACGCCGCTTCAGGTGACGATCATTTTTAACGAGTACGACGGCAGCAAGCGCGTCAGCACACTTCCTTACCAGATGGCGTGCAATGCCGCTCCGCATCAGGACACGTCGTCACTACGGCTCGGCCTCCGAGTCCCCATTGCGACCGGCTCTTCTGGGAAGGAGCAAACGAATACCCAGTACATTTATCAGGACGTGGGCACCGATATCGACTGCCGCGCGACCGCTGCTCCCGAAGGTGGGTTCCTCATCGGGCTCGGCCTCAAGCGAAACGTGATTTATCCTCCGAGCCAGTCGCCCAAGCCGACGGAGTGGGCGCCGGGCTCTCCTCTCACGGACCGTCCGATCTTTGGCGGATTCGAAGCCCAGGTGAAGAACCTCCTGCTGCGCGACGGCGAGACCGTCCAGGCGGCAACCGCCACCGATCCCGTGAGCGGACACGTTTGGAAGATCGACGTCAGCCTGAAAGTCGGCAAGTAGCCGCACGGGTTAGGGGCTCGTGATTGCCGATTGCCGATTGCCGATTGCACCCGTCAATCGGCAATCGGCAATCGCAAATCGGCAATTCTCCGAGCATCTAAACTAGAACCCGAACGGCCAGGGCCAGCCCCCAACCCCTAATCCCCATCCCCGATCCCTGATCCCTGACCCCTGACCCCTGACCCCTGACCCCTAGCCCCTGATTCTTTGCTAAGATGCTGGCAAGGGAGCTATACGTGTTTTCGCGCCACAACCGGACGATCGGAGCCCTGTACCTGGCTGGGGACGTGCTGACGGTCCTCGGGAGCTGCGCCTTTGCGTATTTCGCCCGCACCCATTTTTTCCCTCACGTGCGCGCGTTCTATAGCGGACGCTTCTACCTGTGGATGCTGCCGGCGGCGCTGCTGATCTGGATCACGACGGGGCTCGCAGCCGGCATCTACCGGGAGATCCGTGAAGAGGACTGGCGATCGGTGCTCTGGGATCCGTTGAAGGTCAATGTGCTGGCCACCCTGGCGCTTTTTGCCTTCACCTTCGCCGTCAAGTTCGAATATGTCAGCCGATTGCTGATCGCCATCTTCTGCGTGACAGTCCTCGCTGCCATGATCGCCCTGCGCCTCGTGGCCCGGCAGCTTGCTCCCAGCCTGCGCGCCGCCTTCGGCAACGTCCGTCATCTGCTGGTGGTGGGCCGCACGCCCGAAGCTCTGGAGATCGCACGGGAGATCGAGGAGAACGAATCGCGCGGCGTCACGTTGGCTGGATTCGCTGCGGCCGGTCCTGCCGGCGAAGCTGCCGTTCCGGCGGCAACTGAATTGACTCCCATGGAATCCGGGCTCAGCCGATCGTATCCGCTCTACCCGCTGCGCGATCTCGCGGAACTGCTGCGCGCGCACGTCATCGATGAGGTGATTTTCGCCGTCTCGCGCGAGGAACTGGAGAGGCTGGAAGAGACGTTCTTGCTGTGCGAGGAAGAAGGCGTCAAAACGCGGGTGCTGGTGAGCTTCTTCCCACACGTCATATCCCGCGTGTATCTCGAGCGGCTGCGCGATATGCCGCTGCTCACGTTCTCGACGACGCCCGAGAACGAACTGCTGCTGCTCACCAAGCGCGTGGTTGACCTGGCCATGGCTTCGGCTTTGACGGTGTTGCTTTCTCCGGTGCTCCTGGTACTGGCAGCAATGATCAAGCTGACCTCGCGTGGTCCGATTCTCTACCGTCAGACACGATGCGGCCTGGGCGGGCGCAAATTCATCCTCTACAAGTTCCGGTCCATGCACGAACACGCCGAAGCGCAGCGCCGGGAACTGATGCCATTGAACGAACTCGATGGGCCCGTCTTCAAAATCCGGGACGATCCGCGCTGCACGCCGATCGGGCGCTGGATGCGGCGGTTCAGCCTCGATGAGCTGCCGCAACTGATCAACATCATTAAGGGCGACATGTCGTTCGTAGGGCCGCGCCCACCGCTGCCCGAAGAGGTCGCGCATTATGAGCGCTGGCAGCGCCGGCGTCTCCGCATGCAGCCCGGGCTTACATGTTTGTGGGCGCTCGAAGGTCGCAATCGACTGAACTTCCGCCGCTGGATGGAGCTGGATCTCGAATACATCGACACCTGGTCGCCGGCGCTCGATTGGAAGATACTGTTGAAGACGATTCCCGTAGTCCTGCTCGGGCGCGGCGCAAGCTGAACGGTAGCTGTCAGCCGTCAGACGTCAGACGTCAGCTCTCAGCTTTCCGCAGCCGAAGGAGGTTGGCGTTATGACCTTTCCGCATCTCAATCGCAGACAATTTGTGACCACAGCCGCCTCGGCCGCGGCCGCCGCAATGGTTCCCAAGCTCGCGCTTGATGCTGCCCCGCAGGATCCCGTGATCGACCGCATGCGGGCCGAGGCAAGCCCTCGCGAACGCGCCGCCAACCGAAGGCCCGTCGAGCGAGAGAAGATCGCGTGGACGGTCCAGCCGTTCCCGCTCTCGCAAGTCCGGCTACTCGACGGACCGTTCAAGCAGGCGATGGACATTAATAATCGCTGGTTGCTCTCGCTGCCCCCCGATCGCCTGCTACACACGTTTCGTCTCACATCTGGCATCGCTTCGACGGCCGAGCCGCTCGGAGGCTGGGAGAAGCCCGATTGCGAATTGCGCGGCCACTTCGCGGGCGGGCACGTGCTGTCTGCGCTGGCGCTCGCTTATGCATCCACGGGCGACGATGAGCTCAAATCGCGCGGCAACGCTCTGGTCACGGAACTCGCGAAGTGCCAGGAGAACAACAAAGACGGCTACCTGAGCGCTTATCCCGAAGACCTGTTCGATCGCCTGCGCGAGGAGCGTCCGGTCTGGGCGCCTTTCTACACCTACCACAAGATCATGGCCGGCCACCTCGACATGTATCTGTACTGCGGCAATGATCAGGCCCTGCACACGGCGCAGCAGATGGCGGGCTGGGTGGACCATTGGAGCGAGAGCATCAGCGACGAGCACCTGCAGCGCATCCTGCAGACCGAGTTCGGCGGCATGAACGAGGTGTTGTGCAATCTGTACGCTGTCACCGGCCGCCGCGATTATCTGGAGCTCGCGAGCCGCTTCGAAAAGACCATGTTTTTCGATCCGCTGGCGGCCCATCGCGACGAACTCAAGGGCCTGCACGCCAACACGCATATCCCACAGGTGATCAGCGCCGCGCGACGGTATGAGCTTACCGGCGACCCGCGATATCGCGACATCGCTTCGTACTTCTGGAGCGAGATCATCACCGAACGCGCCTATTGCACGGGCGGCACGAGCGACGGCGAGTCGTGGAACACCGACCCGGGGAAGCTCGCCACCCAAATCGGCAAGTACACCGAGGAATGCTGTTGCGCCTACAACATGCTGAAGCTCACGAGGCACATCTTCGGTTGGACCGGCGATCCGCGCGCCATGGACTATTACGAGCGCGTGCTCTGGAATCACAGGCTCGGCACCCAGGACGAGAACGGATTCAAGAGTTACTATCTGCCGCTTGGCTCAGGATTGTGGAAGTTCTACAACTCGGCCTGGGACTCTTTCTGGTGCTGCACCGGATCCGGCGCCGAGGAGTTTGCAAAGTTTGCGGACAGCATCTACTTCCACGACGATCACGGCGTCTACGTGAACCTCTTCGTTGCCTCGGAGCTGAGCTGGCCCGAGAAGGGAATCCGGCTGCGTCAGGAGACGAAGTTCCCGGAACAACAGGGCACCGCGCTCATCATCAAGGCCGATAAGCCGACTGAACTGGCGATCAGCGTTCGCGTACCGTACTGGGCCACGCGCGGCGGAACCCTGAAGGTCAACGGCGAGACGCTGCCCGTATTCTCGAACCCGTCGAGCTATCTCACGGTGACGCGCTCCTGGAAAGACGGCGATCACATCGAGGTCACCTTACCCATGAGCCTCCACATCCAGGCCATGCCGGACGATCCGACGCTCCAAGCCATGATGTATGGTCCGCTGGTGCTTGCCGGACGGCTTGGCGATCAAGGCCTGGACGCCGCCCATTTTCATCCGGGCTACGACACCGCGCCGCCCGGCGATCCCATACCTGTTCCGGCGGTCGCGACGTCATCCAAAGACCCGACGGGATGGATCGAACCCGTCGCGGGCGAATCGCTCAGCTTCCAGACCGCGGGTCAGCAGGCGAGCGTCAAGGTGGCGCCGTTCTATGAGGTTGCCGGTGAGCGGTACGTGATCTATTGGAAGACGACAGGGTAACAATGGTTGCGACTCGTCGAAGCGGGGTTGGCGAGACCCGTTTGACGAATCGATGCTAAGCTACTTACGGGTGAGGGTCGGCTCGGGCGAGCTATGAGGACTTACAACTTCAAGGTAACCTTGGAGCGCGACGAAGATTTCGACGGAAATCCGTTGGGCTGGCGCGACTTCTGCCCTGCCCTTGAAAGCCAAGGCGCGTCGAGATGGGGTTGAGCACGGGGATCACATTCCAGAAGAACCTCCGGACCAGGTCGAGGTCACGGTTGAACCACCAGTGGCCGTGACTCGTGATCGGTCTGCACCCACCGGAGTGATCCATAGTTGATGCTCATCGATCACACGGTTACCACGCTCGCCCTATGCTGGCCGAAGCCGAGTTGGTCTGATATGGCGCATCACGCGAAGTTCGAGGGCAATGACAATGAAAGGACTCTCATGTAGCATCATTTTCGTTGCTGCTTGTGCCGCGTTGCAAACCTTCCCCAAGTCACTACCGGAATTACCTCCCCCAACAAAGACCCTTCAGGATAAGAAGCAATTCAACGCGCTTACTCTCGGACCGGGTAATACCTTCTCGATTCGGCGAACTCCTCCTGATTTTGAGCTGGACTCCTTTACTCTGAGCTCTGATGGCAGATGGGGGTTTATGGGTTGGGCATCGGGCAGGTTGGAGGTACGAGACCTCGATAGTGAAAACCGCGTTGCTCAGTTCACGCCAATGCGCGGACCTGTTTTCGAGGCCGATTACATCGATAAGACGAAGCAGTTGCTGGTTACAGGCCAACACGGAGCGATCCGATTTGTCGACCCGCACTCGGGCAAAATGCAGAGAGAGATTCAGACCGAAATCGGAAAGCATGAATACGACATACAGAAGGTCCTTGTAGCCGCAGATGGAAGCTGGCTTGCCTACGTAAATCAAGAGAATGGAAAGATTCTCGATCTGACCAGTGATCCGCCAAAGCCCGTTGCTGATTTGGCTGACGCGTATGATTTAGCACTCACGCCGGATAAATCAGAACTCTGGACGATCAACCGAGAGAAACTGATTGGCCTGAAAGTGGGAAACTGGAAAGTGATTGCGTCTGCTCTGCTGCTCGATAGAGTCCAACCAACTGGAACTCCAACACTCGCCATCGCATCGTCCTCGGATGGTGCTGTTGCATTCGTGCCATCGCAGAGCGGGCTTCTTTGGTATGCGCTGAGTACGATGCAGGGCCGCAAGGTCACTCAGAATCCAGCGTTCTGGACGGCCGCCGATATGTCCGGAAACGAGGTTCTAGTCAATGAATTGCATGCCTTAAGTTTCTATGCTCCGGATGCCACCCTTCATTGCCAATGGAG
>JASHQD010000526.1 GCA_030037755.1 Terriglobia bacterium | reverse complement strand
CGCCAGCATCGCCGCCCAGGCGCCGGAAGCGTCCAGCGCCTGCGAGGTGTCGAGCGTGTTTCCCGTGACGCCCTGCGCGAAATGGCCGGGCGTACTGCCCGACGGCGGAATGTAAAGACGATTGATGACATTGGTAGCCAGCGTGGACGCGATCGAGGCGGCCCCGGTGGCCGTGTTTTGCAGCGATTGAGCCTGTGCGGGCGTAATCGTGCCGGCTTTCGAGAGTCCGACGGCGGCAACCGGCAGCACCCCGGCCGCGCGCATCAAAGCGAAGTAGAGATCCACCTGGTGCTCGGTCGAGACGGTTGCCTGCAGGCCCGGAACGAACTGGTATCCGGGGTTCTGGTAAGCGCCATAGCCCAGATAGAACAGCCCACTCGTCAGATCGCTCGCCGTCGACTGCAGGGTCAGCAGAAAATCGATCATGGCTTGCAGGCTGAGCGCCGGGGAATAATCGAGCGACAGGGCCATGTAAACGCTGTAGGCGTAGCACACCCAGGCCATCGCACCCGCGCGGATGTAAGCCTCGGCAACCTGCCCGTAAAACACGTCGTAGCTGAAACTGAGCGAATTCGGCGGCTGCAGGCTGCCGGTGCTGAGATTGTCGAGGTACATCGTCATGCCGGCGGCGTCCAGCGTGATCTTGAAGCCCGTGATCGAGCTAAGCGTGTCCCCGGCCAGGCTGGAAATCAGGGACTGCAGAGCGACCAGGGTCACGCGCCAATTCGAGGTGCCGGGGCCGATGGGAATCAGGATCTGATGAGCCGCGCTGTTATAGGTCGCAGGCCCCGCAGTATTCGAGTTCACTTGAACGTCCGTGACCTTACCCGCCGCCGTAACCACGCTGATATCAACCTGAAAGTTGCCGGGCGCCTCATAGTGCTCAAAGCTCAGCTGGGAGCCAGTCGAGTTCGGCAATCCGGCGCCCGTAAACGTGAACACTGCATTTGCTGCTGTGGAGGTGACCCGCATCACATTGCCGGTCCCGTAGGGGGGCTCCTGCGGAGTCATGCTGTTCGCGGCTACGTTGGCCACGGTGCCGTTCGCCGCCGACCACCGCGCCGTGGACCCATCCTCAGCATTCTCCAGAATCACCGACGGCAGGTATCCAGGCGTCTGGAGTAGCGCGTCGATCTGCGAGATGACCTTGGCGGCCGCGCGGAAGTTCCCCGATGCCGAATAGACCAGGATCGCCAGCGCGCAATCGTAGATGTAGCTCCGGTTCTGCAGCGCGCCGATGTTAGTCGTGGTCGGGTCGGAAACATATAAAGGATCGGAGGTCGGCACCACGAACGACAGCGGCAGGTCAGAGAACGCAGCCTGGTTGGCCAGCGAGGTATAGACCAGCGTCGGCCCGTTCACGGGATCCCGGTACATGATGTGCACGGTAACGGTGCCCGGCGCCGGAATCACGCTGGATCCAACGCGTGCGTGGTAGGGGTCCTGCACCACGATCGGGATGTTGTCCTCTTGCAGGTACTCAATGTCCGTTTTCGAGTAGATGCGGCCGAAGTAGCTCGAGAGTTGCGGACCGATGCCCGTGTTCGTATGCGCGATCCAGCCGGACGGCAAGGAAGTGAAATATGCGCCCGGCGACGGCTCCGGCACGCTGGATGGATAAAGCGCCGCAATCACCACGCCGGCGCCGATGACTTGCGCCGCCCAATAACCGTTCACACCTTGCTGGGCGAGCAGGGACTGGAACTGCGATGGATTCGGAGTCTGTCCGGCACAAGGCCCGGACGATGGGACGCCAGTTCCTGGAGCGCTCGACTGGTAGTAGAAAGCGTCGGTGATGCAAAAGATATCCACGCGATAGCTGGTAATCGGCTGGATCAGATTGAATACGTACCCGTAGACCGTCATGCCGGGCAGCACGGGATAGGTTGTACCGCAAATCACCGCGCCATTCGGATTCGCGGCCAGAGCTGACTGATATGCTCCGCTGATCTGCTGACTTGTGACCGGAAAGACAGGCACGAACAGACTGCCGGTGGGCAGCGTGACGGTCGAATAGTCCACTGGAAACCCGTCCGGCCCGGTGTTCGTGTCGAGCGGCTGCCCAGCCGGCGGTATCATTGCGACGTTCTCAAAGTTGATCTGTTCGAAATCGGAGAAGTCTTCCACCGACAGCAAGCCGCATTCCTCCAGCGCCGGCGTTGTCGGAACCAACTGTGCCCCAGGAGCTGAGGAGGCCGGGAAAGCCGTCGGATTGACGTTGGCCTGCCAGTTCCCAGACTGGCCAGACTGGCGTGAGAAGAGCCAGGCCAGCGTCTGTTGCGTGTCGCTGTAGAAGTCGCCGGGATAGTAGTCTTGAACGGATGCCATTTTCACTCGTCAGTTATAGGTTGTCGGTTGTCAGTTCTCGGCGTAACTTCTCTCTCCAGAGTCCGCTCTGGCTGCGCGCTATGTTCCGGCGATCGACCGTTCGCCAATCTCATGAATCTAGCTCCCATAAGGAGCGATTCCGTAGAGCCCGACGCCGTAACCGCTGACGCCCACTCCGGTCGCCGCGACGGAGAAACTCGCCAGAACCACGCCGAAATCAGGGATCTGCAGAACATAAAGCGGCTGCTTCTGCAACTGCGCCAAACCTACCTGCCAAGTTGTGTTGCCTTGAATCATTCTTAGTTGACAGTCCACAGTTGACAGTTGACAGGCCACCGTTCACATGCGACAGCTCGCTGAGTTGTCTTCTTCTGTCGACTGTCGGCTGTCACCTGTGAACTGCGGCCTCTCACGCGACCACCTGTCGGAACTTCAGCTTGAACGTGTACTGGCCCGCAGATTTGTAGTCGGCGGTCCAGTCGGTATCTTCCAGCCAGTAATTTGTGAACGATCCCACCGAAGCATCGGCGTAGTAGGCAAATTGCCCGCCCCCCAATGCGAAGAGCATGAAGTTAGACCACGCTTGTACGTCAGATCCGATCGTGACCCACTCCATCTCGAAGGTGAGAAATGTGTCGATCCGTTCCAGGACAGACTCGCGCACGCCGCTCGAGGCGATATTATCGTGACGCGTCGCCTTAAACTCGTATGCCGGGACCTTGCGAGGGTAGCGCTGGAACGAAAGCGTCACCGGGCCGGTGCCCGGATCGTAGATGATTTGCGGATACGCCACAGTAAAACCTCAACACAGAGGCGCAGAAACACCGAGAAAGGCGGAATTCAGAAGGCAGAGTTCAGAAACCATGTGCGGGGAGGAATTCATAGAGTGGCTCCCTTTCTGACTTCTAGTTTTTCTCCGCGCCTGTGTGCCTCTGTGTTTTCATCGCTTCTATCCGCCCGCGTATGGCGATCGCTGCGTTCTCGTGGCCGTCAGCGTCACACCGCGTGCTACGCCTTGATTCAGTGTGTTCGCAAGCCAGCTCGCCGCCTCCGAGTCGCCCATGATCGCCACCGTCAGATTGCCGCCTGGCGGAGTCAGAGCGGCGCCAGGCGCCAGGGCTCCGGCCGGCGCGCCAACGCCCGCCGCTCCGTAACCGGCGCCGTAGGCGCCACCTCCGTGTCGACCGCCAGCGCTGTTGCCGGATGCAGCTCCGCCGCCGGAAACGCTGGCTCCGATTCCTGCGGCTACGCCTCCGATGCTGCCCCAGATTGCCGCGGATTCGAATGCGCTTGCGGCGCCGGCAGCGTCGCCGACCGCCAGCAAGTAAAATCCCAGCGCGCTTGCGCGTAAAGCCTGGACAATTGCTTCCGACGCGATCGAGGCGGTGGTCGATTTCAGCGTGCGTTCCAAGGCTTCACTCATGGACTGCGAATAGACCAAGGCCGTACTGATATTGCGCCCGAGGCCCTCAGCGAACCGGTCAAACGTCAGGCTGGCGGCTTCGCCAAGTGTGGTGAGCGCTGTGTTCACGGCAGAACTCTCGGCCAGGAAATCGCTGCTCCACGCGGCCTGGCCCTTCTGCACCTGCAGAAACTCCGAACGGATGGATTCCATCTGCTCGGTCGTCTTGCTCCTGAAGCCTTCCAGCGCCGCCTGCGCCTGCGAGGGATCGGCATTCACGCGAAATAGCAGACCTAAGGAACCTTGGGCCATGACTTTCAGTTTCCCAGTTCACCATTCGGAGTTCGGGGTTCGGAGTTTCTCGGCATCAAAAGCTTTCGGCTCAGTCAAAACTCCAAACTAAGAAACTTCGAACCGAAGAACTATTTCTTGCGCATCTGTTCGTCTCGCCACCGCCACAAGGCTACTGCGGCGGCGAAATCAAGCTGCGCGGCCATCAATGGGGGTACAACGTCGAGAAGCTCACTTGGCCGGCAATGCCACGTCTCCGCTACCTGTGCCACTCGCAGCAGGTGTTCCGTCTCGACGAAAGCCGGCGAGGTCGCAGGATTCTGAAGCGACCTCGCCCACCGCCCATCGCACCACAAAGCTCGCGTCCTCAAGATCGAGCAGGTCGGGAGAGATCTCGCCCGGACCCGGCTCTAGAACAAGACGCGGTTCAACGAATACTTCGCCCAGCAGCGGCACCACCCATTCGGCCAGTGCGCGCAGGTCCTCCACGGTCTCCAGGCGCGCCCGGCCGCCCTCCAGCCGGACGGCGAGGCTGGCCGGGAGCAGCCCTCGGAATAAGAACCACATCGGGCTGGGCCGGCGCAGGAGGACCTTCAGGCCCGACTTGGGAAGTACCACGCGTTCGGGCTGGCTCCGCTGCTGAGCTGCAAAGACGAAGTCATCTGAGGAAGCGACGCCGTTGGTTGCCTTGGCGACCTGTCTAATCTCAGCACTGGAATTCTGACTTTCCATTCGAACTCCTCGAGAGGACGACTAGTGAGTGGTGAAAAGTGTGAATAGTGACTCGTGAATCGTATATGGTCAGTGCGGAGTTGCGGTTAGGTTTTACCCTTTTTCATTCACCCTTCGCCATTGGCCATTCACGATCACAACTCGCCTCATCTCACTCAATTTCACGTCTGCCTATAGAACTGCGCTACCTGATCGCCTGGCGCTCTACTCAGTACCGCCAACCCCTCAAATCGCACCTTATAAGTTGCTTCCTTCGATCGAGTGAACCCGATCTGGAGCGGATCCTTCGCGTAGGCGCTGTACAGGCAGGCCACCATGAATTTGCCAGGCGAACTGAAGCCACGGCGTGGAGATACCAGTGCCACGGCAGCGTTCGGAATCGGGACCAGGCCGCCGACCGTGATCTCTTCATAGTTCTGAGCGCCTGCTGGAAGACCCGAATCGGTGCCTGTGCTATAGTTCGCCTGGGCTAGACTGGCGGCAATTTTCGCCAGTGCCGACTCTTTCAGCGTTACCTCGAGATAAGCGGACTCCGCCGTCATGATCGCATCGACCGGCGCAGTTTGCTGGTCGATGGCAACCTCCTCGATCTTCGCTTCCATGTGGAATGTGGCCGGGCCGTCCGAGGCGCCCATTGCGAGCGGAGATCCTCCCAGCGGATTGCCGTTCGCGTCCACCAGCAGCCGCGCTCCGATTGCCGGTACCGCGACGTTGTACCAGAGCATCCCCGTGCCTTGATGAATGTCTGGGACCGTAACCGTGAAACTTGCCATGGCGCCTCCTCAGGTTTCCTCGAGCACAAAGTCGAGATTCAGGGTGGCACGCAAGACGGGCGTCTGGATTTCGTCGAGCGTCACTAAGCTGTAGCGGTGCGAAGCCACGAAGACCTCTTTCAGGCTTCCCGTCGCGTTTGGCGACGTCGTCCCGGAAGGGACGGTCTCCTGAGAGATCGGCAGCGGCGTTTCCCAATCGCTCTCCGACGCCGTCGTGATCACCATGTCGAGCACGCGCGCGTAATCCTGGGCATTGTCCTGCGCCATCTCCTGATCGAATTGACCGACGTCGAGCACCAACGCGACGCGCGGACGCGATTGGCGCGTCCCCAGCGCGTCCTCGTTGAACTCGAGCCCGTCCAAGCTCACCACGAGCCACGGAAATGCAGTCCGCAGTCCCGGCCCCTTATGGAACTCGTTGATTGGTCCGAGCGCCGGGTTCACAATCGCAATCGCGGAAGCCTGGTCACGCTGAATCAGCGCGATGCACTGGTTCAGCAGCGGCTTGGCGAAAAGCGCGTTCCACGCCGGTGTGTAACTCATGATCCTTACACTCGCTCCGCAACCTCAAGCCCGAATGTCGTCGCAATGCTGGCAAGGTACGACTCCAGCCGCTTGACTGCCGATGCTGCCGCGGCGCCGCTCGATGCGCGATCGCGCTTCGCTTCGACCTTGCGCGACCGATGTTTATACAAGCCGGCCCGGCGACGGTCACGATTCGGCCGGCGTTTCTGCGGGGATTTCCGGCGAGTGCGCCGTTCCCGGATCGATGAATCCTCTCCAGCCGTGTCACCGAGCGCGGCGACGAACGCGTTGAGCCCGGCTTCGAAGTCTGCAGCGTCGTCCTGGAATTTCAGTCCGAGCATTGTTCGCCCCAAGCCTGCTACTCGATGGCCCCTTAAGTGCCCCGGCGGTCAAACTTTCCAAACACCTGGCTCGACCCTGTCTCGGCCGGGGTCTGGCCCCGAGGCTGATCGCCGCCGGCGATGGCCTCAAGCCCCGGTCGCGGCGTCTCCGTGCGCGCCAGCGAATCAAAAAGATGATCGTAGAGACCGCTGGCCGTGGGACGCCCGCTCTTGTCGCGCGCGTTCAGCTCATTGAGAAGATCGCCGTAGTGCGCGAAGCAGTCCTCGGACAGCTCGCGAGCTGCGGCCACGCCAAAGCTGGCCAGCGTCTGACCCAGTTGCGCCGCCGCCCCGTAGCGATTCACTCTCTCGAGCACGTTTTCGGCATCGCCCGACAGGGCCGCCACCCACGCCACAAATGATCCATTGAACGGCGCCGCCTGCACCGCCTCGTTGAACCGCCGCTGCAGCACGGCATCGATATCACCGGCGACGTCGTCGATATAGGTCTGGATCAGGCTGTCCGGCGGATTCTGCTGCGGCGTCCCTCGCCGGAACGTCGGAAACATGCCTGCGACTTCATTCACCGTTGTATAAGACATGACTGTCTCGCCCGGCGCGTGGGAGCAGCTTCAAATCGAGCCGCTCTGCGCGCCGTCAGTACTGAACGTATGCCGCACCCGACGTCGCTCCGCCGGTGCCGACCGTGATGTAGAGATTCGATTTGTCGGCCGTCTGTGTTTCGCCCCAGAGCCCGGTTGCGCCCGGGTCATAGAGGACGCTGATGGGCACTGACGGCAGGCCGTGCGGCACCACGTTGGCGCCGGCAGCGAGGCCTGCGATCGTCAGCTTGGCCTGCCGGATGGGCACGCCTTGCATCGTCTGCGTCAAGTAGGAATAAGTTGGCGTCACGGTAATTCCTGGCATTTCTCACCTCACAGAAAAGACTTCCGGACCAGCGCGTTGTGGCCGACCGCGGCTAGCGTTTTGCCCGCTTCTCGGGCGGGGCGTCCGCGCCTGGAGTCGCGATCAGCGCGATTTGTCCACCGTTAAGAGCTTTGGCCGCCGCCGGATCGAGTTCGATCGTCCCCGAGGCATTCACCGGGATATCTGCGCCGCAGCCCACGCTTTTCGTCTTGACAGCCTCCGTCGCGCCTTGCGGCACGTAGAGGACCTGGTTGTGCTCGATGGGCCTCAATACTCTGTATTGCGACATAGCAACCTCTCGCTTTAAGTCAGCAGTCGACAATTGACAGTCGACCGTTCACAGCTGGTTCGATCACGCGCCATTCTGGCACCTGACCCCTTCACTGCGTCGCGCTCAGGAACACGAACCCCGCCTGCGGCGCCACGATCTGGATGTCGTCGTAGCGGTGCACTTCGATCACGTCCGCCATGCGATTCTCCACGCGATACCGCTTGGTCAGCGTGCCGCCGAGCTCGGGAGCGCCGAACAGCCAGCGGAACGCATAGCCTAGCGCGGGCTGTCTCAGCTTCGGCTCCTCGGGGACGTAGGCCAGCAACGCGTTTTTGCCCCAGACGAAATTGAGACTGGGCGTCTGGCCCTCGGTTGCGGTGTCGTACTCCGCGCCCAGGACCCAGAAGTTGTCCACGTCAAAAGCGCTCTTCAGATGATCCGCCTGCAGCACGCCCACCTGCGTATACTTGAACCGGTCGATGATCCGCGGATGCTGCCGCAGCGTGGAGTAGACCGGGTAACCCACCGCCAGCGTGTTCGGCGCCATGGCGATTGCCTGCTTGATCACCGTCTTCTGCGCTTCCACGGCGGAGATCGGATCCGAATTGACGTAGTCGGACCATTGCGACGTTCCCGACAGCGTGGTGTTGGGCACCGTCGAAGTCGGGCCCAGCACCAGATTCATCACGCGGATCTCGAAATCGAGCAGGATGGCGTCGGTGAGATTTTCCACCGTGTTCACTTCGAGATCGGTGCCCTCGGAGTTCGCCTGCTCTTCGTCGGAGATCGCGTCCTTCAACGAGTGATCGTCGCAGAAGTACGGCGAATTCGAGAGCGACCAGGGCGCGATTTCCCGCGCTTCGGCGCGCGCGTGCCGGATCGTCTCGTACTGCTTGAATTTCTCCTTGCCGAATACCCAGTAGCGCCCGGATTGCTTCTTCACCGGCGTTACGGGAAACAACCGCTCGCCAAAGTAGTCGTCGTTCTGATATCCGACGCTGACGTTGTTGAGCGGCTGGTCGAGGTATTGAAGCGATATGTCAGCCACGTTTCCTCCAGATGACAATCAACAGTCGACGGTCAACAGTCGAAAGTCGAAGTCCGCTCAGGCAGCGCGGCTCTGCGCGCCAGATCAGGCCATCCACCGCGCGCCGGCCTGGCCAGGCGCTACGGTTTCCGCGAGCATCCACCCGCCGGCCCAGGGGATCACGCTCGCTGCGTTCTCAAGAGCGCCGGTTCGAACCGCCAACCGCTGACGGCCGACTGTCAACTGTCGACCGCGCCTATACCTTGGTTTGCGCGAAATTCAACTCCACCTGCACAAAGTCATTCACGTTGGTAACGTTGTGCAGCGCCATGCCCACCGGATACACCGTGGTGCCGGCGGCTTCGTTGACGGCCTTCACGCGCCCGTAGTTGTCCGCGACATTCACCAGCTGGCCCTGATTGATCGGACCCGCCGCGATGCAGCGCGCCACGCCGTTCACCTGCAGCGTCATGCCGCGATTCTGCAGGTTGTAAAGCGTGGGCGGCGTTCCGGTGACCGTCGCCGGATTCGTTCCCTGCGGAACGAAGTAATTCGGCTCCACAAAATGCTCCACCGTTACGCCGAGCACTCCCGGTGCGTTGGCGCCCACGGGCACTGCCGCGAATTGCTGCGATTGCGTCGACGGGTTGGCCGTCGATTGCACCATCGTCGTGAACTTGAATATCCTGACGTTCGCGTCCGCCCGGAAGCCCAGAGTTAGTCCGTTGGTTGCTCCTGCCATCTCTCCTCCTCGTCAAAAACAGTTGTCATGGACAAGTGGCAAGTGGCGAGTGGCGAGTGGCAAGAACCTGCTCAGCCAGCATCGTTCTCCGTCGCTTTTACCGCCACGCTTACTTGTCTCTTGCCACTCGTCACTTGTCACTCGCCACTCGTCACTTCTACTGAACTGCTTCTTCGCCTTCCGGCTTCAACTCCGGCCGGTGCGCCGCCCGATACCGCGCTTCGAGCGCCGGATTCTCGCGGAACAGCGCCTTCAGCGCCTTGCCGTAAGAAACCTTCTGCTCGCTCATCAGCCGCCGCGCGCCCAGATCGACTTCCTGATCGACGGGCACCGCTTCGCCCGACCCGATCCCGTCCGATCCCAGCCGCACGACTGCCGTGGCGCCATTGACGTAATCGTTGAATTCCCGCCGACGCTCCAGCGCGTCACGGAAGAAGAAGTGACGATCGCGCGGCAGAATCTTGCCTTCAGCACAGGCGCGATCGAGGGCGCGTTCGGCGGCCTCGACGGCAACGTAGTCCGCGAGCGAGATCTTCTGATCGCGCGCCAGCTCCAGCGCGCGTTCCACGCGCAGCCGGCCGCCGCGAACGACTTCGCTCAGGATGAGCGCCCGCGCCGACGCCTCCTGCTCGCGAGCCTGCGCCCGGCGCCCGCACTCCACGAGTCCACGGATGTCTTCGAGAGCCGCGCCGCTTGCGCCCACGCGCTCGGCAAAGAGCGCGGAGAGCGCGGCACTATCGCCGGTTGGTTCCGCCTGCACAGCCAGGAGTGGCTGTGCCACCGTCTCGGCGCCCTTCTCGCCGGCCGGCGCCGCCGGTGATGCCGCGTCGCCGGGCAGGCCCGCGCCCGCCAGGTGCTTCTGCGCGTAATGGCAGAAATCCTCGTCGGGCATGTAGCCTACAAGTTCGTCTCCGTAAAAGATGCCGTGGTGTCCCGCGTGCGGCCCTTCGGTCAGCAGGCGGATGTTGAGTCGCTTCGGTTCC
>JASHQD010000525.1 GCA_030037755.1 Terriglobia bacterium | reverse complement strand
AGCTCGGCAAACGGCGCTCCGGCGAGGCTTCCGCTGATGGTGGCCGTGTAACTACCTTTCAGGGTTGCGTTGGAACAGCCAGTCGCGCGCGCGCTCGGCGCCGCGGCCAGTCCAAGGATCGCGAAAGCTGTCATTGATATAGCGAAGTTCGTCATGCGTTTCATGTCGTCTCCCCTCAATTTGAATTTTCGAGGACCCAAGGTGAGTCCTCGAACTGCTGCGTACGCAAGCGACACCACGCCCCCGTCACCGGCATCGACCTTCAGGTTGATGTCTAACTGGTGATCGCTTGTCGTCTGCCTGCGTTCGCAGGTAGAGTATTAGCCGCCAGTTGCGATCCGTTACAAGCGGCCAGACGTGACAGAAGATGGCGGAAGATGACATTCCATCCGTCAGAGCCTGATCGAGCGGTACATGATGGCTTTCCACCCGTCAGACCCTGATCATGGGGATCATATTGGCTGAGAATGGCAGAACCCGTCTCGACTCCTGGAAGGAGATTGCCGAGTACATCGGCCGCGATCTCCGCACGGCCATACGCTGGGAGAAGGAGAAAGGCTTGCCCGTCCGCCGCGTGCCGGGCGGCAAGCGGCAGGCGGTCTTCGCCTACCGCGCCGAGATCGATGCCTGGCTGGGGAACGGCGCCGGGCTCGATTCTCCGCAGGCGCAGGGCGCCGAGCCAAGCCCGGGAAACGGGCAACAGGTGCACGACGCCGATCAGGCGGTGGTCTCGCCGCCACCTGACTTAGCCCTCGCCGCTGAACAGTCATTCCGCGAGAGTCCGGCCCAGCCGCCAGCGCATTACGCCGTGCTGGACGTGCTGGGTGGCCGCGCTATGAAGTTGGTCTACCGGGCTGAGGACGTCGTTGCGCCCAGCCATGAACCGGCGTCAGACTCCGCCACCATCATTGGCCTGGTCAAACGGAGCAAAAGAGCCGCCCTCGGTGGCGCTGCCTTCGTGATCGCGCTCGCCGGGCTCGCTTGGCTTCTTCTGCGCCCTGCTGCCCGCCCCCCTGTGGAGCTAACGCAGAAACGCTTGACGTTCAACACCGCGGAAGACCCGGTTCAGAGTGCGGCCATTTCTCCCGACGGTAAGTACCTCGCTTATTCCGACCAGGACGGAATTCACGTCAAGTTGCTCTCAACCGGCGAAGAGCGTGTGATACCGAGACCGCCTGGAGTTTCGAGCGACGGTGACTGGGACGTCGATTCGTGGTTTCCGGACAGCACGCAGTTGTTGGCTCACACTTCGCTGCCCGGCGGACACATGAACATGTGGGTGGCCTCCGTGGTGGGGCAGTCTCCGCACCAAATGCGCGCGGGCGCCGTGGGTTGGGAGGTGTCTCCGGACGGAGCGCATATCGCGTTCTCGCCGGAACCCGGACCATCGTATGCGGTCAGCGAAATCTGGCTCACAGACGGCGATGGAGAGAACCCGCAAAGGGTTCTCGCCCTGGAAAACGACTCGATTCACCACGTTCACTGGTCGCCGGACGGAAAACGTCTAGCCTATGTCAGGGTGCCACGGACCCTGTCGTGGCCGGTCAGTTCGATCGAGGACTCGATCGTGACCTGCGACTTGAATGGGGCGGACCGTACCGTGGTTGTGCAATCTACCGGCCACCGGCTGGACGATTTTCGCTGGCTTCCTGACGGGCGGATCGTTTACTCGCGCACGTCATCACCGGCGGGCGACGGCAATCTTTGGCAGATCGCGGTTACCCCCCGGCGTGGCATACCCGCCGGCAACCCGAAACTGATTACTCACCTCGATGGGTCCGGTCCCCGGCCGTTGAGCGCCAGCGCGGACGGCACGCGGATGACGCTCTTGCAGGGGTCGGGCCAGGTGCAGGTTTACGTGGCTGATCTGACGGCAGAGGGAAAGCGCATGAGTGCTCCTCGGCGTCTGACCAATGACGAAGCTGGTGACGCGCCCGTGGCATGGACGCCGGATGGCAAAGCCGTCGTATTTCTGTCCGAACGCAACGGTATCGACAGCATCTACAGGCAGGGAATCGGTCAGGAGGCAGCCGAGCCGTTGGTTGCGGAGTCAGAAGATACCTCTGATCAGGCCGCCGTGAGTTCCGATGGCGCCTGGATTCTCTATCATACGATCCCAAAGCAAGCCCCCACCGAGCGACGCCTCATGCGCGTCCCCGTGAACGGCGGACTACCTCAGTTCGTGATGAACTTCCGCAACATTCGCGCCACTGCTGCTTACGGGTGCGCTCGGGCGCCGGCAACCCTGTGCGTGGTCCTCGAGATGACCGGGGACGAAAAGCAATTGATACTGACGGCGTTCGACCCCCTGAAGGGCAGAGGCAAGGTGCTCAGGACCATCGAGAGGGACCCGGCGTATGACGACTTCTACCGCTCTTCAAAGCTATCGCCCGATGGATCAACCTTTGCGATACCGCGGGGTGACGGGCCCCAGATCAGCATCCGATTGGTTTCTCTCTCCGGCGGCTCCGATCGCGACTTGATCGTGCACGGTCTGCCGAACCTCGCCCATGTTGACTGGTCCCCCGACAGTAAAGGCCTGTACTGCGGCTCAGATTCGGGGCAGAGCCGCACGCTGCTCTATGTTGATCTCAAGGGGAATGCGACGGTGCTTTGGCAGCTCGAGGGAGGGGGAGGCGTTTGGGGTGTGCCTTCACCGGACGGCCGCCACCTCGCTGTAGGTGTGGCAGGCGTCGAGAGGAACGTTTGGATGCTTGGAGGCTTCTAACGGAGCGCCGTCGCCGTCGATAAGGCCGTGATGACCGAGGTCATGCGGAACCCTATGACGCGGACAGCGTCGCGGATGAGCCTGAAGACCACTGACAGAGAACTACAGGGAGAGACCTCATGGAGTCGAAGAAAAGCCCCACCACAAAACGGGCGACCGGTTCAAAGCAAGCGAGCCGGCGGAAATTCCTGGCGACCGGCGCCGCGGCGGCTGCCCTGGGTGCTGTGCAGACGACGGCGGTGCCGGCGGCGGGGCAAACAGCTGCCCCCGAAACGAAGTCGTTGAGCGACTTGATCGCGTATGGCGACCGCTCCGAGTACGTGAAGTCGGTTCGCGTGGCGGTGGACGAGAGGCCTTCACCGGACGAATTTGGATTGACGTTTCACGTGCTGACGCCGCTGCAGGATTCGGTGGGCATCATCACGCCGTCGTCGCTGCACTTTATCGGGACGCATCGCGGCTCGATCGTGCCGGATATCGATCCGAAGCAGCACCGGCTGTTGATCCACGGCATGGTGGACCGGCCGCTCGAATTCAGCATGGATGACCTGCGGCGCTTTCCCGCGGTGTCGCGTGTTCATTTCATCGAGTGCCTGGGCAATCATTCGAAGGCGAAGGATAAAACGGTACAGGAGACGCACGGCTTGACGAGTTGCAGCGAATGGACCGGCGTGCTGCTTTCGACTTTGCTGAAGGAGTGCGGCGTGCAGAAGGGTGCGTCGTGGGTGGTGTCGGAAGGCGCGGAAGAAGTGAAGGGCGCCGGCAGCATCCGGCTGGCGAAGGCCATGGACGATTGCATTGCCGCCTACGGGCAAAACGGCGAGGCGGTACGCCCGCAGCAAGGCTTTCCGTTGCGCCTGGTGGTGCCGGGATTCGAAGGAATCTACAACACGAAATGGCTGCGGCGGATCAAGGTGGTGGACCGCTACTACATGACGTACAACGACTATGGACATATCTCGAAGGACGAAGAAGTGGCCGCGTTGACGTTCCAGTGGGGGCCGAAGTCGGTGATCACGTTTCCGTCGGGAGGGCAGACGCTTCCGGGGCCGGGAGTATATCAACTGACGGGCCTGGCGTGGTCGGGCGGAGGCGCGGTGCGGCGCGTGGAAGTTTCGACCGATGGCGGCGAGACGTGGAAGGACGCGGAGATTCGCGGAGGGGTACATCCGAAAGCGCACACGCGATTTGGAATGGACTGGAAGTGGGACGGACGCGAATGCGTGGTAGTGTCGCGCTCGACGGATGAACTCGGGCAGGTGCAACCTTCGCGGGCGGAACTGGCTGCGTTTTTCAAGGTGCCGCCGGATTACTACAAGACGCACGGCGTGCAGGGATCGGACAACACGATCCAGCCGTGGCGAGTGGAGAGCGATGGGAGCGTACACAATGCGATTTAGGGTTGCGCTTACCGCGATGATTCTGTGCTTGTGCTGCGGCGGCCTTGCGGCGGCGCAATCGTCCACCGACGGCACCTACGGCGTCGGCAAAACGCCAACGCCGGAAGAGATTCGAGCGGCGGACATTACCATCAGTCCGGACGGGAAGAATCTTCCACCGGGAAAGGGAACGGCAAAGGCAGGCGCGGCGATTTTCGCTCAGAAATGCGCGGCGTGCCATGGGGAGAATGGATACGGCGGGTTGGCGCCGATCCTGATCAAGCCCGAACCGCCGGTGAAGAGTTCCACGCCGTGCCTTGCGCCATGCATCGGGCCGGGAAGCGTGATGCCGTTGCACGCGCCCTACGCCACGGTGATCTGGGACTACATTAATCGCGCCATGCCGTTCAGGCAGGAAGGGTCGCTTGAGCCGGATGAGGTCTACGCGCTAACGGCGTTTCTGCTCTACAAGAATGGCGTGATTAAGGAGGACGAAGTCCTCGATCAGACGACGTTGCCAGAGGTGAAAATGCCGAATCGGGATGGATACGCCATACCGGACTGGAAGCCCGGGATGCCACGACCGTTTCCGAATAAGCGCAAGGGCTGAGTCACAAGGCGAGAGGGCAAGCGGAGCAATTGACGGACCGAAAGCCCCCAGGCACGGGAAAACGTGCAAAGGCTGCGGCACCCGCCCGCCCAAGATCATATTGGTTTCGGTCGCCGCCCTTGATACAAGCGCCAACCAGCGAACTG
Organism: Terriglobia bacterium; assembly: GCA_030037755.1. Classification (GTDB taxonomy): domain Bacteria; phylum Acidobacteriota; class Terriglobia; order UBA7540; family UBA7540; genus Gp13-AA77. Next base: position 6,124 of record JASHQD010000525.1, on the reverse strand, counting down.
GCATCCCATGCCCCAAGGTGATACTCTCAACACATGACGTTCGAACCCGACATCATCGTTACGGGGCCAGAGGGCTCAGACATCGCCTTAGTTGTCGAGGTCAAGACACACGTCCACAACCTGGAGATCTCCGAGCACCAGTTAAAGCGCTACATGGTCGGAATGGGTTGTCCGGCCGGCCTGCTGGTGACGCCCGAGCGGCTGTGGTTGTACCGCAACCGGTACTCGGGAGCGTCGGAGGATTCGATCGAGCGCGTGGGTGAGTTCGACCTCCATAATGTGGCCGGGCTAGAGCCTGCCGCCACTCGCCGAAACGAAGTCGAATTCGAGCAATTCGTGCAATCGTGGCTTGAGGGTTTAGGCACCGAGGCGGGCTTGCGTGAACTGCCCGCCGAGCTCCGGCGTGCGGCCGAGTGGTACATGGTGCCGGCGATTTTGCAGGGTACCATCCGGGCCGGCCACCCACGGTCAGTCCTCAGCGCGTAACCAATGAGGCATGTCTTTGTCGAGACGAATTGGGTGGTGGATTTTGCCGCTCCTGCACACGCACAGGTTCCAGCCGCTTTGGCGCTAGCCCAAAAAGCTGAGGCCGGGGATGTCCGGCTGTATATACCCTCCGTTTGCTTGACCGAAGCTCAGCTCGTGATCAGAACAAAATTCCAACCTCGCGCCCCGGCTGATGCCGTGCGACGCTTCGTCGGCTGGGCCAGATCCGAATCGATGTTGAAGGCCGAGGAGTGCGATGGCGTGTTCCGCGTGTTGGACCGGTACGAATCCACGGTGCGGGGAGAACTGGATGGGGTCGAGGCGCGCCTACAATTACTGCGCGCGCGTAGCGGAATTGAAGTTTTCCCTCTTAGTGACGAAATGTTGCTTCGTGCGCTTGATATATCAACCCAGAGGTTGGACTTAAAACCATTCGATCAGGCGATTCTGGCGGCAGTCCTCGTGCGGGCTGAGGATTTGCGCATCGCCGGCGCGGACGACATATCGTTTTGCGAACTCGATGGCGATCTTCAGCCGTGGGACAAGAACGGTCGAGCCAAACAGCCGCTGTGTGCTCTCTATGACACAGCGGGGGTTTGGGTGTATGGCGACTTCGCCCTGGAAAGTCCACCAAGAAGGGCTAGTTTCCCAGAGACCTGATGCCCCGTATGCCACGGTGCTGTGGGATCACATCCATCGCGCCATGCCGTTCCGGCAGGAAGGGTCGCTTGAGCCGGATGAGGTCTACGCGCTGACGGCGTTTCTGCTTCACGAGAACGGCGTTATTAGAGAGGACGAAGTCCTCGATCAGACGACGTTGCCAGGGGTGAAAATGCCGAATCGGGATGGATACGCGATACCGGACTGGAAGCCCGGGATGCCACGGCCGTTTCCGAATCAGCATTAGGGCTGAATCACAAGCCAATAGTGGAGGCGGTGCAATTCACGCACCGAAAGACCGCCGGCGCTGGAAAAAGCGCAACGCCGCGGGATAGCCGTTGATCAAGGGTAAAAGGGCAGATTATGCTACCGGCAGTTTTGGTGCCCAACATTCACATCACGATTTCTGGCAGCGTGGTGGCTGTGTACGCGGCGATTGTGTCCACGATAACCGCCAGCGTGCAACTGTGGCATTTCTTTCGTGACAGATCGCGAATAAAACTCACCGTTCAACGCAACATGGAGATTATTGGAGGCCCTGTTCATCGAAAAGGGTTGACCATAATTCGTGTGTCCAATCTTGGCCGAAGACCTGCGACGATTACCACTGTAGGCGCACGGCGTGTCTTTCCCGACACCCACTTAGTTATTCCGGAATGTAACCCGCAACTGCCCCATGAACTGGTGGAGGGAAAGAGCTTGATCGCGATCATTCCGCCGTGCGATTTGGATTTTTCAAGAATAATTTTGTGGGAAGCCTATGACGCAGTGGGCCGCCGGTATCCGCTCTATGTCGCTCGGTGGTATGTCCGGATGATGCCGCGAGTGCGATGGCGGCTCAAATGGCGACAGGATAGAAAGAAACAACAAGCGGCCCGCGCAAATGCGGAACAGAGGACACATTCGGATTAGACTTGCAGTCAGTTTGATTTGCTTGTTTATTCTGTTCGCCGGCTGGCGTAAACCTCTGCCTTTTTGAGGTCTGCGATGGCCACGAGGGACACTCTCGATTGAGAGTCGGTGCGGCCACCCTCTGCCTGCACGCCGGCTCGGCATCGCAGTTGGGATTGCGGCTGCCTCCGAACGTACGGGGGGCAGGCGGCACTAAGAAGTCGCTTCGCAAGGCTCGCAGACGGCCCGAGCGCTGGGGCCTACACTGCTTGAGGCGCGGGACGCATCTCGAGCCCGGAATGGTGCAGGGACGATTTCACACTTTCTTGTGATCTTCGTCTGGTCTGGGTTCTCCGGTTCTGACCTGTACGAAAACCACCAACCCATGCGACCTATTGCTGAAAAACCACCAGTGTGTTCGGGCGTCTCTTTCAGCTCACACCAGAGGGATCGGCCGGCGAGCCTGCAAAACCTCGATGAGTCCTCAGCGAAGCCGCCCCTCCGGTTTGGTCTCAAGGTTGCTTGAGACCGGACGTACGTGACGAACCTATCGAACAAGAGGAGGTTGCACATGCAAATAAAATCTGTCGTGGCCCTATCGTGTTTTCTTTTGCTAGTCGGGGCACTCCCGGCAAAACCTGAGAAGTCTGCTCCAGACTTGCAAGGTTCCGTGCGCAATCAGAGTGCCACGGAAATCAGCGGTCTCACTGTCAGACTTACTCTCCTCGAGACAAGCGATGCCTCCCAGCCGCCATCACCTGATACATTTGAGCAAGTAACAGATTCAGAAGGTCACTTCACATTCGACGAGGTCCCTCCCGGCACCTACCGCTTGGACGTGATCAGTGCTGACGGTCAGACCGGGTTATATTCTTCCGTAGAAGATGTGGACGACGCCGTACAGCTCGCCATCGAGGTCGACGTCCCCAACTAGCCACAATCTTCAAACACGAGAGAAACTGATGACAAGCCCCAGTTATGTATTTGTGATTGACGTGATATGTGGCATCGCAGGAGCGATGGTTATCGCGCCCCTTGTGCTGTACTTATCTCGACCCTGGACTGCACGGCGCGACAACCTGTTCTCGATCCTCGGTGAAGAAACCTTGATGCAGTACTATAAGCGTTTTCACCCTGAGTCGAAGCCGATCCAGAGAGAGGTCAAAGCCATTTTCAGGAGAGACTTCAATCGTAATTATGGGCGCCGCCACTATTTGTTCCCGATCGCCCTCTTGGCGCTGCTGACGGGTGTGACGGCAGTTGCCGCCGCCCAGACTCTGATGGCTTCACAGCAAATCGGATCACACCCTTATAAGCTGCCTTGGATTGTGCTTAGTGCGCTCGCCGGAGGGTTTACTTGGGTTATCAACGATCTGATTGGGAGGTTCAGAAGGCATGACTTTACTGTAAGCGACATATACATATCAGTTTTTCGTGTGTTGATCGCGGCCCCATTCGGATGGGCATTCGCCGAGCTAGTCAAGAGGGCGGACATCGGTGTTCCGCTCGCCTTCTTACTCGGGGCTTTTCCAACGGGAACACTGCTTCTGATTGCGCGCAGGCTCGCCGGTAGGAAATTGGGCGTCTCCGAGAATCCTGGTCCTGGCAGCTTGGAAATAGCGGAGCTTCAATCGATGACCAAAGCTAATGCCGAGCGGTTTTTCGACGAGGGCATCTCCGCAGCAGTCCAGCTTGCGTACGCAGACCCAGTTGATCTAACGATCAGAACCAATTTCGACTTCAACTACGTTATTGACTGTGTCAGTCAGGCACTACTGTGGATCTATTTGCCCCTGCCCAACTCCATCGCTTCAAATTTGGAAGACAGAACAAAGCGTCTCGCGAAATGTCCACTCAGGGGCGCACAAGAGGCAGCCAACCTGGTCGACGATTTGGGTAAGGGCAAGCCAGAAGCAATTGGTACGCTCAATGACATAGCGGCGGCTCTGGCAATGTCGCCAGCGTCGCTGCAGACGACCCTGGAACAGGTTGCGCACGATCCTTATACCAGATTCATTCGAAAGACATGGCGTTGACGAACGGCCAGCCGGTCGGCTCGGCACCCCAGTCGGGATTGTCGTTGCCTCCGAATGTTCACGGGGAGCAGGCCGGATGGCGCAGGCCTCCGCCTTTTGAGGTCTGCGTGGCCCGAAGGGGCACTCTCGGCTGAGCGTCGGCGCGGCCACGCTCTGCCTGCATGCCGGCACGGCACGGCAGTTGGCCGGGTGGCGCAGATCCCGCTTTCAGGTCTGTGCCGGCCTTAAGGCTTGATCGGCACCGCCGATTGCCGCCCGATGAATTGCACGGCAAGATACCAAGCAGGCAGCTCAGAGTTTCGCCGTTTAGAGACCATGTGGCTTCTCGCCTTCAGCCGCGCTATCGCTGTCCACGTGTCGCGCCCCCGCCGCCTGGTTTTGTGCGATCGCTTCGGAAGGTAATGCCCCAACGAGATACCGCGGAGTCTGCAAGGCCGGTGGCGCAGACCTCCGTCTTTTGAGGTCTGCGATGGCCTGAGTGTCGGCGCGGCCACGCTCTGCCTGCAATCGCGCTCGGCACCACAGTTGAGATTGCGGTTGCTTCCGAACGTGCACGGGGAGCAGGCGGCCCTAGGAAGCGGGTGTAGCGCGGGCCCGCAAGTTCTGACGCGCACCTCGCTTCGCCCGCAAGGACAGGAATCGGGTCTTTCGTCGTCCTGCCAAAATCAAGAACGACGCTCGCGCCACGCACGGGCAGCAGATCAAAACAAAGCTGGACGGTAAGGCAATAATGCCTTACCATGGGAACTCGAGGGAGGCGGCTTCATGACGACGCTCACCGTTACGGCGAAGGGCCAGGTCACCTTGAAACAGGACTTGCTCAACCATCTGGGTGTGGCTCCAGGGGAAAAAATCGAGGCGGACAAGCTGCCTGATGGACGGGTCATGGTGAGAGCCGCCGCGCAGGATGGCACGATTGCTGACTTCATTGGCTGTTTGTCACGACGGGGTGGGCGGAAGCTCACCATCCACGAAATCAATGAGATTGCCGCCAAGGGATGGGCGAAGGCAAAATGAAAATCACGGCGGATACGAACGTGCTCATTCGAGCCGCTGTTCAAGACGAACCCCGTCAGGCGCGCCAGGCGGCGGAACTGTTGCGAGAGGCCGAGCTGGTCGCTGTGCCCGTCCCTGTTCTTTGCGAATTTGTGTGGGTGCTCCGTCGCGGATACAAGAGATCTGCTTCTGAAGTTTCAGACGCAATTCACCGGCTGATGAAGAGCGCCAATGCGGTCATGAACCGGCCGGCAATAGAAGCTGGGCTGGCCTCACTCGAGGCTGGCGGAGACTTTGCGGACGGTGTAATCGCTTATGAGGGAGACTGGCTCGGGGCCGAAGAGTTTGTTTCGTTCGATTCGAAAGCTGTCTCCGTGCTGCAGTCGCAAGGCGCCCGCGCACGCTTGTTATAAAAAGGGCCGACTGGCGCAGACCTCTGCCTCTTTGAGGTCAGCCGACCGCTTCGGTAAGGTGCTTGCGAACATCGACGCCGACGGACAGGCTAACCACGAACCGCCGGGACAAGGTTAGTCTTTCCGGACCGCGATGCACTCGATTTCGATATCAAACGGGCCCGTCCACACCGGCACGCAGAAGAAAATGCGGGCTGGCGGATTTTTCGGAAAATAGCGCTTGTAAATTTCGTTGAATGCCTTGAAGCGCTCCGGGCTTACGCAGATTACGTTGACCTTCATCACGTGCTCGAGGTCGGATCCCGCCGCCTCAAGCGCCGTCTTCAACTCTTCCAGGCAGCGTTCGGCCTGCTGTTCAAAAGGCGCGTGGACCAGAAACTCTCCGGTCTTGGGATCAAATGGCGGCAGACCCGAGACGAAGATCATGTCGCCGGCGCGCGTGCAGGTTGAGACCGGCACACCCCATTTCTCGAAATTGCTGTCAAAAGGTTCCACTCGGATAATTTCCCTCTTCACGATCTGTCTCCTGGTGCGATTTGGTTGTTTCCGTCGACTCGATGCCCTAACGACCTCGACACTCGAGCGCAGTAGCGGCCGGTAAACGCCGTTACGTTCCATTGGGAATCTCGACGACTGAGAGAT
>JASHQD010000004.1 GCA_030037755.1 Terriglobia bacterium | reverse complement strand
TGGGCATGTGTGTCAATCCTGAGGGCAAGGTCGGGACGAGGCAGCGAGCCAAAGTCCCTTATTCCCTTTATACACCCGCGCGCGACGGCGTGTCACGGCGCGCGACCGCATCCGCGCTGTTTGGGGATTCGATTCGTCATCGGGCTGCGATCCGGCACAGCGAACGTCGCAAGTTCGCCCGATTGTTCGCTTCCCGGACCGATTTTCGATCGATTTCGTGGCTTTTGACCGCTTTTTCCTGGCTTGGGTGGCGCTTTGTCCGCTTCTGAGGGCGGAAGCCCTGTGTTTTCAACAGATTGCGTGTCGCCATCGATACTTTCGGTCGATATTATTCATTCCACATGACTTATGGGTTGTTTGGGTGTGCTTTTCGGCGGCCGCACGATTCCCGGCCGGCGGGCGGAAACCGATAGGCTCACCCTGGCGGCTGATACCTGGAATTGCCGCTGCTTCAACAGGCATAACCAACTCACGCCACGAGTCCTGGGAAGCTGTTCCAGCCTCTGGGCTACGTATCGCACGCACTCCGGGGAATATTTGTGATGGGCGTCACGGCTGCCGGTGTCGGATTTTGAGCGCTGGAGTGCTTGCGCGGCGCCGTCCCAACGGTTCGCAACGTCTGCGCCCGTGCTGCGGGCGCCGTCGGCCTCGGGGCATGAATGCGCTTGGGGGCTTCGCTGCGGCCACTGGTGCAAAATCCGTACGCACTTTCGTCGACGGCTTGACTTCGAAACAGCGCAACCCGAATACTCGAAGTTCGCGACTCTTGGCACCCACGGGGAGACGTTTGCATGCTTGCAGGGCGCTTTCGATCGACGATCGTCCGGATTGGCTTGGCGGCATCGCTGTGTCTCGCGCCCGCAGCTCGCCCTGCCGAGCCCGGCTGCGGTCAAACGCTGGTGGACGGCAGCACCGCGCCGCTGACCTGGTTCTACATCTATCCGCGACAACCGGTGAAGCCCTTCTACCAGTGGGAGAATAACGACGGCTACTGCGGCGAAGTGTCGATGATGGAAGCCGGACTCAGCAACGGACAGTGGATCTCGCAATATAACGCCCGGCTGATCTGCGGCACGGGCCTCTCGCAGTCCGGACCCGACGGCGCCTGCGACGCCCACTACGGCCAGATGAATTTCAACGCGCAACTGCTGATCGAGAATCCGGGCACGGGAGTGACGGGGCCCGAAACCTACGCCAACGCCGCGCAGTGCCTGGCGAATTCGCGGCTGAGCGCGGTTACGTACGATTACACGAAGCAATCGTCCGGGATCGAAGGCTACCAGGAGTACATGTCGTGGGTGAAGCAGCAAGTGATCAGCGGGCACCAGGTGACCCTGGCGGTCATGATCAAGGGCGGATCAGACGCGCAGTACGATCACGAGGTCACGGTCATGAAGATCGGCACCAATCACTCGCCCATGGATCCCAGCTACTACCCCGACGACGTGCTCTATTTCGACGATCACGGCGCTTACGCGCTGCGCGGGGACGAGCCCACCGGCTACGCCTCGATTCCGCCCGGGGCGGGCTCGGACTCAACCGGTTGCACGCCTTTTGTCTATGGCTACACTTTCTCCTCGCTCGCCCAGACGCGAGACGGCGCCAACCAGGGTGACGCCCAGGCGTATTCGATTGTTATTCCGGGCGAGCGCACGATTCAGACTCGTACGGGAGGGTCTGGCTATGACACGGTTCCCATCGCCGGTCCTCACAACTATGCTTTTTCCGTCGAAGGTCCGGAAGATCCTGCGAAAGAGACCCTGCCGGTGGCGCTCGGGATTCTCGGTCCGACCGAAACGGACGGGACTCCGAATCCGCTCGATCCGGTCGCAGGCTACGACTACGAAAATCCGAAAATCGGCCGGAATTTGATCGGCATCGGCTGCACCAACGAACAGCCGGAGCTGATGACGAACGTCACTCTCCAGGCCACGGTCAGCGGACTCACGCCCGGCGTTTCGTACAATCTGTACGAGTACGAGTTTTCTTCGATCACTGGCCCGGGCGCCACCGCGGCGCTGGCTGTTCCCATCGACAATTTCAACGCCAACGCCTCGCTCGCCAGCGCCGTGACCACATTCACCTCCGACGGCTCGATCTTCACGCATACCGTCACCACCGCGTCCGACAAGATCGTGGTATTTCGCTGCGTGCCGGCCGACGGTCCTTGATTTGGCGCGGCAGGATAGAAGGCCGCTTCGCCGGGCTCGAAAGCGCGGGGCTTTCAGGCGGCGAAGCCGCAGGTTCTCACTCACTGGCTGCTGCCGTTCGCGTCCATCCGCCGCAACACGTCCGCGTGCTGCTCCTTGGCCCATTGATTTGCGGGCGCCAGGCGCATCAGATCCTCGAGATCGGCCAGCTCGCTTCGCAGATCGTTCTGTTTGTCGAAGGCCTTGGCCCGGTTCTCGTGCGCCTTTACGTACTCCGGGGCCAGTTCCAAAGCTCGGTTCAAGTCCTGGATGGCGAGCGCGAGATCGCCGGTTTCGAGGTAAGCCCACCCGCGATTGTTGTAAGGCTCGGAGAGGTACGGGTCGAGCTTGATGGCCTGGGTGTAATCCGGGATAGCGAGGTCGTGATGGCCGGAGTAGGAGTAGGCCAGGCCGCGAGCGTCGTAAACCTGCGCCCAGTCGGGATGCTGCTGCAGGACGGCGCTGCAGTCCTGGATCGCCGGCGCGTAATCCTTGGATTCATACTCCGCATGAGAGCGCAGCCGCAGGGCAGGCACCCAGTTGGGCTTTAGTTCGAGAGCGGAGCTTGCGTCGGCGATCGCCTTGGCGTAATTATGCAGCCGGGCGTGTTCGTTGCCGCGGCGCAGGAAATCTTCGGCTGTCCTGGGTTGGGGCCAGTTGTCCAATGACGTGCCCGCCTGGGCCTGTGCGGCCGGGGCCGTGGCGGCGGCCGGTTTGGGCGCGACGTAATCGGCGCCGGACACCCGCTCAAGATCCGTCCGCAGATCCTCTTCGGTTTCGTGCCCATAGCCGATCTTATAGTCGGCCACCGTGCCGTTTCTATCTATCAGGACCAGCGTGGGCAGGGCGTGGACCGAGTAGCTCTCGATGACCGCGTCGGCGCGCCGAGTCGACAGCAGGATGGGGTATTCGTAGTGGTTCGTTCGGATAAAGTCGCGAACGGTCTGCTCGTCCTCGTTGTCGTCGATTCCCATGATGACCACGTCCTGCTTCTTGAACTTCCTGGACAGGCTGTTCAACTTGGGCATGGTCGATCGGCAGGGGCCGCACCAGGTCGCCCAGAAGTCGAGCAGCACGACCTGCCCTTTGAGCGCCGATAACTGAGTCTGGGCGCCGTCGAGGCCGCGCAGCTTGAAATCGGGCGCTGGATGCCCGACGAACGTCGTGCGAGGATCCGAGGCGTTCGAGCTTTGCTCCGTCGCGCCCGCGGGCGGTGTGAAGGTGAAGGCGTCCGCGGGTAGGTCCTCATTCAGCCTGATGTCGGTGTACAGCGTGCTCTCGGTGTAGGCCATATGCGCCCCCGCAGCTCCGACCTGCAGGGTCACCGGCATTCGAGTTTTCCAAACCAAATGCGACTGGTTGTCGATCCAGAAGACGACGTCACCGAATTCCGCCGCCGCGGGCTGATGGGGACGTTCATAGTGTGCCTCGATTACGTCGCAGAAACGCTGGGCGCCGCCAGCGTCGAGCGTTTCCTGTCGCAGAAGCTTCGCACTCAACAGACCCGTGGTCATGTAGCGCAGATCGATCGAGGTCGTGAAGAGGCTGGTCGGGCTGGGAGTGCCGGGGGCCGACGAATACCTGTTCGTCTGCGGCGTATAGGTCCAATGCTTTTCGCCGTCGCAGATCTGCACGAAGTCGCCGCTTTCGCTCATCGATCTCTGTTGGAACCGGTTGTCGGGCGTGAGGAACAGCACGAAAGGCGTGCGGCGCACCTCGTCCACGAAATCGTCATGCTGCTCGTGGACTTTCGTCCCTTTGAGTTGGAGGTTCGACGCCTGGCGATAGACGGAGGAAGCTTCATCGAGCAGAGTTGCCGGATCACCGGTTTCGGCCGCCGCCTGAACAGCAGAAGGCGGCTGCGGCCGGCCGATCCAGGCAAGAGCGAGCAGGAGACCTGCCAGGAGACTCTTCATGGGATGACCTCGGGGACTCGACTTGGGTTCGATTAGTACCACACTACGCAGGCGGGTGCAACCAGGGTGGTGTAGTAGCAGCAGTGGGTCAAATTGACCGACTCCTGGCGTAGTTACCGACGGTATCATTTGCCTGCCGATGCCGATCCAATCGATCGCCACTATTCGGTGAACTATTCACCCTCTCTTTCCGTACTAACAGTAGCGCGCCAAGGCGGCCAGGATGGGTCCGGACGCGCCAAATCCAAAACTGAGGAGTCAGAACATGAGAGTACGATCCGAGGTTCTCTTGATGACATGCGTGTTCGCATTGGGGCTGGCCGGGCTGGCTTCCGCGCAGAAGAAGGGTCCGGTTGCGGGAACATGGTCCTGCGTCGCGCATGGGACGGACAATGGCGATCTGAATTATACGTTCAATCTGGAGCAGACGGGCGATCAGGTGACGGGAAACTTCACGGCGGCCGGCGACAACGGAACCGAATCCCACGACGTGAAGACGGGTTCGTTCAAGGATGGCAAGCTGCAACTCCACTTCGAGGATGAGGAGGGGACGATCGACGTCACCGGCGCCCTCGACGGCAAGGATGCGATGAAGGGCAACTGGTCTCAGGGTCAGGCTGGCGGTACGTGGGAGTGCAAGCTCGGTGCCGCAGCGGCATCGGCCAAGTAGGCAACCTGCCGGGGCGTGGTGCCATGCGCCCCGACAAAACCTGCCGCATTGTGAGCGCCGTCACAGCGCCGCCTTTTGATCCGGCTGGAAACTGGCACCGTTGGATCAGGAGACGTTCATGACAGCCACATGCATGGCAGAACTGGCGACCAACCGCTGTAGAGGCCTGACACGTTTGATCGGCAACACCCCGATGCTGGCCATCGAACTCACCTATCGCGGCGAGCCGCGCGTAATCTATGCCAAGTTCGAACAGTTCAATCTGACCGGCAGCATCAAGGATCGGATGGCGCTGCACATCCTGCAGCACGCCTACGCCGAAGGCAAGATCGACCCGGGCGACACCATCGCGGAGGCCACCAGCGGCAACACCGGCATCAGCTTCGCTGCGCTCGGGCGCGCCTTGGGGCACCCGGTGACCATCTTTATGCCCGATTGGATGAGCCGCGAAAGGGTTGAACTGATCCACAGCCTGGGCGCGCGCATCGTTCCGGTGGCTCGCGATCAAGGGGGATTCCTGGGAGGTATCCGGCTTGCGGAGGAAATGGCCGCCGGGCAGGACCACGTCTTTCTCCCCCATCAGTTCTCAAACGAGGCCAACGCGCAGGCGCACGAGCAGACCACCGGTCCTGAAATCTGGTGGCAGTTGCACTCGAGCGGGCTGGCGCCGGACGGCTTCGTGGCGGGCGTTGGTACGGGCGGGACGATTATGGGCGTGGGGCGATTTCTGAGGCGGCAATCACCCTCAATTCGACTGCACCCCCTGGAGCCGGCGGAATCGCCGACCCTCTCCGCCGGACACAAGCTGGGCCGGCATCGCATTCAAGGCATCTCTGACGAATTCATTCCGCCCATCGTCGATCTCCAGGAACTCGATTCGGTGGTCAGCGTGCACGATGGCGACGCGATCCTGATGGCGCAAAAGCTGGCGTCGCAGCTCGGGCTTGGAGCAGGTATTTCTTCGGGCGCCAACCTGGTGGGCTCGCTGAAGATTCAGAATGAGATGGGAGGCGATGCCGTGGTGGCGACCGTCCTGCCCGACAGCAACAAGAAGTATCTCAGCACCGATCTGCTGCGCGACGAACCGGTCGAAGACGGGTACTTGACACCTGACGTTGAGCTTACCGGCTTCCATCCCATCAAGCGCATGTGCGCCACGTGCTCCGAGCTGTTCGATCCCGCAGGCTGGTTGTGATTGGCGGGTCCAGGGTTCCCGAGTGGAGTACTCGTGGCCGGACAGATGCGTGATTGCAATCACAGCGGAGCCAGCGCCACGCCACCCAGACTATTGGAGAAGCCTCCGGGGCTTGCGGCCTGCTGAATGGCGCGAGCTATAGAAGCCGAAGGACCGAGGAGAAATCCGATGATTGAAGCCAAGCTGACGTTGACCGATCCGGACGGGCCGGGCCGCCGGTTTGTGGCCGTCTCGGGCACCGGGCACGCGCTGGTAATGGACGATGCCGAGGGTCACAGCGCCGCCAAGCCGATTGAGTTGGCGCTGCTCGCGCTCGGAGGCTGCGAAGCCTTCGACGTCATCGGTATCCTGCGCAAAAAGCGGCAAAAAGTGACCGGTTATTCACTTGAGTTGCGCGCCGAGCAGAATCCCGAGCCGCCGAACTACTTCACTCACGTTGAGATCAAGCATCGCCTGCAGGGCGAGATCGATCCCGAAGCGGTCGAGCGGGCGATTTATCTCTCGGAGACGAAATACTGCTCCGTCGGCGCGATGATCTCGAAGACCGCCAGAATCGAGAACACGTTTGAGATCGTCGTCGGCGAGGAGGCTCCCGAGCCTGCCGAGGCTTTGGCCGAGCTCTGCTCGTGACTCGAAAGCCGGCCGTCGCCGTCGCGGCCCCTGTGCTATAACCCGCACGCGGCGGGAATCAGCACGGATCCAACGCTCGAACTCCGCTGTTGACGCCCCTCAACCGTGAACCCCGTGGTGTAGAATAGGCCTTGCCGTAGTCCATAGGTGAATCACTCGCCAATAACGGCATTTTACACGGGGGAAGTCTGGTCGGCCGCACGTTGTCGCACTATCGAATCACAGCCGCAATCGTCGCGGGCGAAATGGGCAAGGTCTTCCGCGCCACCGATACCAAGCTCGGCCGCGAAGTTGCCAAATCCAGTCTCTGGCGCTTCAAACCCGCTGAGGGCGGAACGTAATGACGCTGCAGGCAGCAACCCGGCTGGGGCCTTACGAGATTGTCTCCGCGCTCGGCGCGGGCGGCATGGGGGAAGTGTACCGGGCGCGCGACACGCGGCTCGAGCGCGATGTAGCCATCAAAGTCCTCCCCGCTTCGTATTCCCGCGATCCGGATCGCTTGCGCCGCTTCGAGCAGGAGGCGCGCGCCGCTAGCCAGCTCAACCATCCCAACATTGTCACGGTGCACGATTTCGGGACGCACCACGGCTCGCCTTATGTCGTGCAGGAATTGCTCGAGGGCGAGACGCTTCGTCAGCGGATCGAGTCCGGGTCGCTTGGAACGCGCAAGGCCACCGAATATGCCCTTGCGATCGCGCACGGCCTGGCCGCGGCTCACGAGAAGGGCATCGTGCATCGCGATCTGAAACCCGAGAACATCTTCATCACCGCCGACGGGCGGGTGAAGATTCTGGACTTCGGGCTTGCCAAGTTGCTGAAGAACGATGTGAGCGAATCGGATACTGCCCTTACGGCCGCAGAACAGACGCTACCTGGCGTAGTCATGGGCACCGTAGGCTACGTGTCGCCCGAGCAGGTGCGCGCCCAAGCCGCCGATGCCCGCTCGGACATCTTCTCTTTCGGCGCTATTCTCTTTGAAATGTTGACCGGCCGCCGCGCTTTCAAGCGGGAAACTTCGGCCGAAACCATGACGGCGATTCTCAAGGAAGAGCCGCCGGAACTCGCGACTTCGGGCAGGAACGTTCCGCCGGCGCTGCAGCGGATCGTGGATCACTGCCTCGAGAAGAGCCCCGAGCACCGTTTTCAATCGGCCAAAGACCTGGCCTTCGCTCTCACTGCGCTCCCCGAATCGGGAACCACATCCAGGCTGCTATCCGTCGAAGCGCCCGAGCGGCGACGCTGGGTGCCCTGGGCCGCGATTGCCGCGGTAGTAGTGGCGGCCGGCCTGTTCGCTACTTACCTGGTCATGGAGCGGCCAGCCCGGATGCAGCGAATGCACTTCGCGATTCCTGTGGAAAATGACGCGGTCAACGTGGGTTTTTCGGCCGACGGGCGGATGCTGGCCCTGGTCGAGCGCGACGACGCGTCTGGCGAAAACATGCTCTATTTCCAGCGACTCGGTGCCGCTGGGGGCGCCACGCGGCTCGAGGAAACCGAGGGCGCGTCGTATCCCTTTTGGTCGCCGGATGACGCGAGCATCGGGTTCTTCGCGGACGGGAAGCTGCAGAAGATCGCGATCGCGGGCGGGGCGCCGCAAGTGCTGGCCACCGCCTCGCGCGGCCGCGGAGGATCGTGGGCCAGCCGCGGAGTGATCGTCTATTCCCCGGACGCGGGCGGCCCGCTGTGGCGCGTCAGTGCCGATGGCACCGGCGCGGCGCCGCTGACCGACAAGGTCTATCTTCAGAGCGAGACTTCGCACCGCTGGCCTCATTTCCTTCCGGACGGCGAGCATTTCCTCTTCTGGTCAGGATCCTTCGAGTCGGCGGCCAACTCAAAAGACGGGATCTATCTCAGTTCGCTTGCGGTCAAGGAGAAGAAACTGGTTCAGCAGACGGAATCCAACGCGGCTTACACGAACGGGCACTTGTATTACCTGGACGACAGAAAGAGCCTGATCAGCGTCCCGTTTGATCCTCGCCGGGCAAAGATCACTGGCGAGCAGCAGGTGATTTCGGACCACGTCAGCTATGAGCCATCGGTTAACTATGGCACCTTCGCCGCCGGGGGCGACGATACGGTGGTCTACAGCGCGGGAGCCGGAGGGATCGCGCTCTCGGCCTTGGTATGGTGCGACCGGGCGGGCAGGGAAGTGGGGCGCATCGGCGCTCCCGGAGTGATCGCGAATCCCTCGATTGCGCCCGACGGGAATCGCGTGGTGACGGACATCGCCGACCTCAAGACTTCCAACGTTGACATCTGGATTGAGGACCTCAGCCACAACGCGGCGTCACGCTTTACGTTCGATCCTCCCGAGGAAGCGACAGGAGTCTGGTCGCGCGACGGACAAACCATCGCCTATCGATATAACGGAGCCGACGGAGCGGGAATCGTCACCATCAAGAAAGCGAGCGGGCTGGAGGCCGCGCGTGCGCTTTACACGACCCGGCCCCAAGACGACATCCTGCCGAACTCGTGGACGCTCGATAACAAGAGTATCCTTTGCACTTACGAGCCGGCGGCCGGCGGCTCGAATCTGGTCCTGGTGGACGTCGCATCGGGCAAAACGACTCCGTTTTTCGCCGGCAAGGCGAGCGAGACGAATGGCATGATCTCGCCTGACGGCAAGTGGGTGGCTTACGCGTCGAATGACTCGGGCGAATGGGAGATTTATGTGACCACGTTTCCCGGCGCGCAGGGCAAGTGGCAGGTCTCGCCGGCCGGTGGCACTGAACCCCGATGGCGAGGCGACGGTGAGGAGATCTTCTACGTTGACCCCAAAGGAATGCTAACCGCCGTGCCGTTGAATGTCGGCGAAACAATCTCTGCGGGCGCAGCGTCACCGCTTTTCCAGCTTCACGGGCGAGCGCCGATCTCGAATACCGACCTTTACACCTACGACGTAGCGAGGGATGGAAAGCGGTTTCTCGTGAACCGCTACGTCAATCCGGACCACGTAGAACCGTTGACGGTGGTGCTGAACGCTACGGCGGGCGCCCAGAAATAATCGCGCGCAGACAATCCGGTCGGTGGCCTTATTATTGGGTCGCGGGCCGCGATCCGGCCTCGGTAGGATGCACGTACACGGTGGTGGCGGGGTTGTAGTTGCGCCAGTCAAACCAGAAGTCCTTGAGGACCTCCACCGGTTCCAGGCACGAGCTCGCCAACTTGCCTGTCACGGCGCAGCCCTCGAAATTCCACGCGCTTGTCGTGGCCTCGTCCATCATGATGGGAGCCGACGCGGATCGCTTGAGCCACGCCGCGTCAGCCGGATGAGCTTGCGCGTCATCGAACGTGCGATAAAACGGCGACGACGCGTCGGCGCTCGCGTCAGCATTGGCACCAGCCGCACCCGCGGGCGCGGGAATGCGATCGCGGAAGGCGCGGACCGATTGTCCGTCGGGTCCCACCACCAGCAGGATGGCCTCCGACCCCACGTGGTCGAGCACCAGCTTCTCCTTGACGACCTCGTCGTATGGATAAGCGCGGCTCGTCCCGTCGGCGTGAATGCCCAGCATCAGCGTGCGCGCCTCGAGCTTCCGCGAAGGATCGGCAAAGCTGAGCACAATGGGCTCCTTGGCGATTTCCTTTTCCCAGTCTTTTTTCGCGTAGCGCGGGGCATAGTTCGCCACACCTTGGAGGACAGTGCCGCCGGGCTCCTCGGCCGACCACAGCCCGAACGACAATTCATCGGACGAGACCAGCGTGAGATGACGCCCTGCAAGCGGCCCCGACACCGCCGCTCCCGTGATCTGCTGCCAATAAGAGCCGGTCTGATCGTCGCGCATCAGGAAGTTCTGATTGTTGATGCCGGCAAGATGAAAAGTGAGCGCGAGCCCGCCGCTTGTTCTGTCCCACACCAGACCGGTGTGGCAGAGCGTTCAATACGTGCTCACGATCGGCTCGCCGCCGACCGTGTCGTTGATGATGTGGTGATAGGCGATGGTGCGGATGGGATAAGCCCGGGCGCTCGTGCCGATCTTCACCGCCAGCACCATATCATCGGAATCGATCTTCGCCTGCTGGGCGGAGACAAACACCGGCTTGCTGTCCGGATGAAACATCAGCTCGTAGACGTTCACCCGCGACAGCGCTGCGAACATGCAAGCGAGCAGAGCGCCCGCCGCCGCGAACGTTCGTCGACGGCGGCTCGTCGTCCTTGGCCAGTACAGCAGCAAGGCAATCAGGGCAGCAGCCACGCAAAGGATCTCGACCATTGGACGGATCTGGATCACCTGGAGCGCGAGCGCCAGTTCGCGCGGACCCTGGTGGCGGAACGGCCGGATCACATACATCGGGTACGCAAAGAACAGGAAGGCAATCGAGGAGGCAGCGATGAGAAGCGACGAATAAGCTGACGTCTTGTGGCGTGCTGGTTCCATATGACGGCGTTTATGCCGCTCAGGTTGGGGCGACCCGGGTTCGAGGCCTCGTCCAAGAGCAGCTTGCCACTTGTACACTTTTTGGCGCGTCTCCGCAATAGTGAGGAGAGTCTACCTCAAGCCAATTTTCCTACTATTGGGTACGTGACAGGTTCGGCGTGCCGATTAAAGCTCATGACGCCGGGGATGCCAGAACGGGTGTGAGCGGACGTTGCCACACTGCCGACGATAAGAATGCTGGGCCCCGGCATCGGGCGAATTTCTGCCAGTCTCCTGACGGTGGTTGGATGCGTCCGGTTTCCGGTCGAGGCTGCGGTCACGAGCAGGCAGGGCGTTTCATCACCAATCCCGCCTGCCACCAGGCGCGCCCGCAGGCCTCCGTAGTCGGGACCGGGCATGTAAACCACGACCGTCCCGCCCGCCAGCTGCTCGGGCGGTCGATCGGGAGGAGTTTCAGCCGATGCGTGGTGGCCGGTGAGAAATGTGACGCTCGAAGCGATACTGCGATGGGTGAGAGATACCCCAGCGGCCGCCGCAGCTGCCGAAGCGGCAGTCACGCCGGGGACGATCTCAAACTCGACCTCCGCTTCTCGCAAGGCCTCGATTTCCTCTCCCGAGCGACCGAAGATGGACGGATCGCCGCCCTTCAGCCGCACCACCGTCAAGCCCTGGCGCGCTCCCATGACCATCCGTGCGTTTATGTCTGCCTGGCGGACAGATTTCTTGCCGCAGCGCTTCCCGACATTCAGCACTGTAGCCTCGGGCGGCGCCTGGGCCAGAATCGGCGCCGGCACGAGATCGTCATGAAGAACGAGATCGGCCTCTTGGAGGATTCGAAGCGCCTTGACCGTCAGCAGCTCCGGATCGCCGGGTCCCGCGCCCACAAGATAGACCTTTCCGATCATGGTCGGTCCTTTCGGGCGAGATCATTCGTAGAGTTCGAGAAAGCGTGGTCCCACGATGCGTGAGGCGACCGCCGATGCCGTTCGGAGAATCGCTCGAAGCTCTCCTTGCTGGCAAGTCGATGCAGCAGGCGTCGGCGCTGCTCAGGTTCCATCTCTTCCTGGAACAATCGCTGCCGGGTGGTTCCCAATTCCTCCGTCCACTCTTCATAGATCGGACCAAATTCCACCTCAAGCTGCTTGCGCAAGCGCTGTGCCAGCGCCGGACTGCGCCCGTTGGTTGAAACCGCGATCTGGAAGGCGCCGCGCCGGACGACGGCCGGATAGTAGAAATCGCAGCGGGCGGGGTCGTCCACGACATTGCAGAGAATCCCGCGGCGCCGCGCTTCCTGAAACACGGCTTCGTTCAGATCGGGCAGCGACGTAGCAACGACCACCAGAAATATGCCATCCAGGTCCGAAGGTTCGAACGGACGATTACGCCACCTGAGTCTGCCATCCCGCGCCCACGACATGACCGCCTGCGTGGCAAGCGGCGAAGCCACAGTGACGTCCGCGCCGGCCGCGATCAGGCCCTCGATTTTCGACTCACCCACATGTCCCGCGCCCACCACGAGGCATTCGCGCCCCGCGAGTTTGAGAAACGCCGGAAACAAGGGCGCAGTTTCAGGCGGATTCATAGCGCCTTTCTGTGGAGCTATCGCGGGTGTGCAGGCCGCATTCGGTCTTCGCGAATCCTGCCCAGCGTCCGGCGCGCGGATCGTCCCCGGTTCGGACGGGCCGCGTACAATGCGTGCAACCGATGCTAGGATAATTGCGGTCGTGGAGCGGATTGTAAGGAACCGAGTGAGTTTGGATGTACTCCCACACCTGCTCGTGGGTCCAATCGGCCAGCGGGTTGAGCTTGACCATGTCAAACTTCGCGTCCCATTCGATCTTGGAGATACCGGCCCGGGCTTGGGTCTGCTCGCGGCGAATCGCCACCACCCACGCGGCAAGCATGCTGAGTTTCCGGCGCAACGGTTCGACTTTCCGCAGCCTGCAGCACTTGTCCGGATCGCGCGACCAGAGCCGCTCGCCATGGGCGCGCGCCTGTTCTGCCGGACTCAGATTCGGACGGCATCGTTCCACCTGTATTCCATAGCGGTTCTCGACTTTCTCGATCAGCGCGTAGGTTTCGGGGAAGAAGAAATCCGTATCCAAGGTGAATACACGAAAGCCGCTTCGTAATTTCGACGCGAGATCGATGAGAACCATGCCCTCGGCGCCGAAAGCGGAAGCGATCGCGATGTCGCGGCCGAAGCGCTCGAATCCCCACCGCAGCACCTGCTCAGCGCTCCAGTCCTCGGCCCCGTCTCGCGGTAGAAGGTTGCGGGCCAGTTGTCGTTCGAAACAAGCCATAGGTTTATCCTGTCATCCCTCCACACCGTGCGGCACCGGGCCCGGAGATGGGTCGCGCGCCACCATGGCGACCTCCCGGCCGGCCAGGAGCCTGCGCAGGTCTTCATCGCCGTGCCTGGCGAAGAACCGCCGGAGGTTCTCGCCCGGCTCCCTCATCAACAGGTATCCCGTCAGGAGACGTTCCAGCGCCTCCGGAACCTCGCGCGCGGCGCAGCGGTATCCGATCGGGCGCGCGAAGCCCTGATGCAACCCCAGCGAGCCGCCGACGCTGAAGTAGTAGGCGTCCACCAGGGCCCCGTTCGACTTGATCTTTTTGCCCTCGAGCCCGACGTCCGCAATCCAGTGCTGGCCGCAGCTATTCGGGCAGCCGGTGATGTGCAGCTTGAGATGCTGCTCAAACCCGGGCATGCGCTCTTCCATTTCTTCCACCAGCCAGCGCGCGAAGCTCTTGGTTTCTGTGATGGCCAGCTTGCAGAATTCGGTCCCCGTACAGGCCATCGTGCCCCGCCAGAAGGACGAGCCGCCGGGCTTGAGGCCTTCGGCATTCAGCTCCATGGCGAGCAGGTCGGCGCAGCGTTCTTTGACGTTGGGAATCAGCAGATTCTGCATGGTCGTGGTCCGAACCTCACCGTTGCCGTACAAATCGGCGAAATCCGCCACGGCGCGAACCTGTCGAGCCGTCATGCGCCCGCGGAGCACAGCGGCGCCGACGTAGCAGAGTCCGAATTGCTTCTGTCGATGAACCCCGGCGTGATCGCGATAAACATCCAGCGGCGGAGTTTCGCGCGCGGCGGGATCGAGCCGGAATCCAATCCGCCGTTCGAGCTCCGCGAGAAACGTCTCCGCTGTCCAGTTGTGGCGCTTGAAAAGGAATTTCAGCCGGGCGCGCGAGCGATTCTCGCGAAGACACTTGGCATCGCGGAAGATTTCGGCTACTCCCCGCACCACGGGCAACACCTGATCCCATCGAACGAAAGCGTTCAAACGCACGGCGAAGTGTGGTTCGGCAGAAAGTCCGCCTCCCACTCGAATGCTGAATCCGATTTCCTCGCGTCCACCGGCAATGCGGCTGAGCGCCGTGAGAGAGAGGTCGTTGATCTCGGGATAAGAACACCAGACGCGGCAGCCGGTGATACCGATTTTGAATTTGCGGGGCAGGTTGTAGAACTCGGGATTCCCAGCCAGCATCTGGTTGGCTTCAAGCGCCAGCGCGGACGCGTCGCAGATCTCGTCGGCATCCAGGCCGGCAAGCGGGCAACCCGTGATATTGCGGGTGTCGTCGCCGCACGATCCCATGGTGGTGAGCCCCACGCTCCAAAGCGTCTCGAGCGCTTCCGCCAGAGACTCGATGGAGAGCCAATGGAGCTGAATGTTCTGCCGGACGGTGATGTCGGCAACGCCGCGAGCGTGCCGGTCGGCTACCTGAGCGATGGCCCGAAGCTGATGGGATCGCAACAGGCCGTTGGGAATCCGGATTCGCGCCATGAAATAAGGCACGGATCTGCCCCCGCCATTTGCGCCGCCGAGCGCTCCGGCGCCGTCGCCCTGCGTGTAGACTCCCCACCAGCGGAAGTATGTGGTGAGCCACTCCGGCGGAATCGATTGGTAGCCCTCGCGCGCGAATCGACGAATCTCGTCCAGGCACTCCCAGGGATTCTTCTCGCGCTTCAGACGCTCGGCGCGCTCGGTTTTGCTTTCTGTTGCTTGAGCCATGGTCACGCCTCTCGAAAAACAAAAAAGCCCACTGCCAGCATGCTTGCTCTGGCTGTGGGCTTTGGTTCCGCTTAATTCTGCGTGTTACGTCTTTTCTTAAGCTGGGAGGCTCCCATGGCCAGAGACAGTTGTGCGACAGCAACAACAGGCGCAGGCCATCTGGCACGCAAACGTCATGGGTTCCCCAGCTTTACAGAGCACCTCCGAAATTCCACGGAGCGCCTCTCTCGAATACGATGCTTCGCTCGCGCCGTGGTTACAAGAAAAAATTTCTTCTAGCTCTGATTAATAGATTTGAGGTTCGCTTGTTGAGACCGACCTCAGTCTCGAAGCGCTGTAACGGCATGTCCTCACCGCCGAAACAACAACCCGATCATCTGGGCGCGGCGGTGATGACACCCTCGCTACAGCGCATCCTCGCGAGCCTAGCCGAATTCGGGACCCAAAATCGCACAGACCAAATCGGGCTGGCCGGGGTAGATGTTTGCGCCACGGTGCATTCGCGTCAATGGGCGTGAGAACTCGAATCCTCTTTGATTCAAAAGCGCGCGCGCCCAAGAATTGTTCGTCAAGACATCGACAAAGATCGTGTCGCGCTGCGAGCGCTCGAGAAAATCCGCCAGCAGTTGGCGCGCGGCAACTGCGTCGCGCGCGATCCACGGTCCGAGATGATCCGCCAGCGACCCTGAGCGTCCGAAGGCGTATCCGGCAAGACCCTTATCTTGGGGCGCGAGCACCAGAAGCTCCGGCGCCGTGCCGGCAATGGAGCGAAGCAGCGCGGTGCGGTCGGCCCCAAAGATTTCGCGGTCCATGGCAAGTGCTGCGCCAGGGTCCTGTGACGGACGCTGCACGGGGCGTGCGTTGCCGGTGTCTCTCTTAAGCACCCAGCGCTCAATCTCGTATTCGGCCTCGAACCCGAGCCGCTGGTAGAGTATTTTGCCTGCCGGGGTAGCATCCAGCTTGATGCAGGGCACGGCTTCCGCTTCCAGATGAGCGACGGCTTTCTCGAGGAGCGCCCTGCCAATGCCCCGTCTGCGA
Organism: Terriglobia bacterium; assembly: GCA_030037755.1. Taxonomy (GTDB): domain Bacteria; phylum Acidobacteriota; class Terriglobia; order UBA7540; family UBA7540; genus Gp13-AA77. The sequence goes on along the minus strand of JASHQD010000004.1, from coordinate 6,921 downwards.
AACTCAGGATCGACCAGAATCATGCCTATCCAGGCGAAGCGGTTCTCATAAATGATGGTGGTTGCGGTTCCTGCAACGCGATTCTCACATTCGGCCAGAAAACACCCGTCAGGGCTGAACTCGAGGAATCGCACCCAATCTTCGGACGTCTGGTTCCATCCGGCGATCTCTTTCAGACGCATCCCTGCCGGGATATCGGCCGGCGTCATCGCGCGGATATGAGGGATTACAGGCACTCGTGGAAGCTCGATTTTGAACTCATCGAAGCCATCGGTCGAGATTGTCCGCCACGAAAGCGTCATCGTTCAGGTGAGGATAGCAGCGGCAGACGCGATCGATCTCCTCGATTTGACCGGGAGATAGATCTTCATCGGGATCGAGGCACCAGCGCCCCTGCAGAAATCCCTGTCGCCGCAGGATCTCGTGAAGGCCCGCGATGCAGCCGGCGAAGCCGTTCCTCGCGTCGAACAGCGCGGCGTTGGCGTCGGTAATCTCTGCGGCGTCCGCGAGCAACCTTGCCGTCAGGTCCGGTTGCGACCGGCATTGCCGCACCCGTTCCAGCAGTTCGACCGCTCGCTTGGTCCAAACCGCCCAGTGTCCCAGCAATCCGCCCGCGAAGCGGAGACTCACCACCTGGTCGCGCGCGCATACACGGAATTCCGTGAGCAGATCCGCGACGATGTTGTCGTCGTTGCCGGTGTAGAGAGCGACTTCGGATTCGCGCGCGCTCTCGGCGAGCGCCCGGACGACGTCGAGAGTCTGATAGCGATTGAACGGCGCCACTTTGATCGCTACCACACTTTCGATTTCCAGAAACCGGCGCCAGAACTCGATGTCGAGGATCCGTCCACCAGCTGCAGGCTGAAGATAAAAGCCGAGCAGTGGAATCTCAGATCCAACCGCCCGGCAGTGTTCGATCAGCTCGGGAGTGCCTGCGGTGCGGAGCGCGCCCAGGCTGAGCAATCCGGAATCGTATCCCAGCCGGCGAGCCAGTTGCGCTTCGCCAATCGCCTGCGTCGTTGTCCCGCAAATACCGGCGATCCTCACGATTCGCCGTCCAAGATTCCGCTCGCACTCACGCACCGTCTCGATGGCGAGTTCCAGCACGGGTTCGAAGAGACCGGCGCGCGGATGGCGAATGGCGAACTGTGTGGTGTGGACGCCGACCGCGACTCCGCCGGCGCCCGCCTCGCAGTAATAGCGCGTAAGGGCTCGCTGGCGGCGTTCGTCGAGCTTACGATCGGCATTCAGCGCAAGCGGGTGGGCGGGGATAACGGCACCGCGAGAGAGTATCTGTTGTATCTCGGGATCGATTTTTGCCGAGGATGGCAATGAACACCGGGCACGACATCTCGCAATCGCGGAGACCGCCAGGGCTGATGGTGCTGCGACTGCGCTGGAGCATGGACCGGCGAACTGCGCGCGGTTTTCGTATGCCCGCCGAATAAGCGATCATACACCAGGCCGCCGCGTCGAGGTGATTTCACCCTTACGGCGTTCGGGTTCGCGTACGCAACGAAACGACCAGTAATCGCCCCATCCGCGCTTGTCCAGGGGAGAGACGTACCCGTTGTAAGCGATGCGATACGCCTTGCCATTCCCGGCCTCGGTGCCGGTCCACCAGTAGATCACCTGTGAATGGGCGTTCCAGAGGGGCGAATCCTTGTCAGGCATCACTCGATAGCTGGCGCTCCGGCGTACAGGATCCCAGGCGCCGCCGGCGTTTTGACCTCGATACACGAGCGAACGCACCGCTTCGTCGATGGTCGGCAGCCGCCACAGGTTCTGCGCGGTGTAGGCGAGCGAAACGCCGTCGGCATTCAGAAAAGCGCAGCTCTGCCCGGCCTCTTGCCACGACGCGTAATGCGAAGGCCATCCCGGACCCTGGGGCGCCCAGAGCAACGCGACGCCGTTGCCCGCAATCAGCCGGATGCCGTAATTTCCGTCGTCCAGGCGGTGGGTCGCGCGCCAGCCGGGGTAAGCCCCCGACGCTACGGCCGTCATCAGCGGAATTCCGACCAGGCAGCGGTACGCCCAGCGTCGAGGTTGGGGGTCGCCGAAGTGATACAGTCCGCCGAGGACCAGCAGCGGGATCGAGATCAGGTAGATGGCGGCGTGAGCGCCGTGGAAGAAGAGCGCGGCCGCGACGGCAAGAGATCCCGGCACAAGCAGCGCGGCGCGGCGCCATCGGAGGGCCACGACGCTGATCACGATTACGATCAGGCTGGGACTCAGGTACTGCCCCAGCATCAACGCGAGATTCCTCAGCAGGCTTGCGAAGTACCAGCCCTCGTGAAAGTTCTCGATGCTGCCCCAGAACGCCCAGAATCCGGCGGTAACCGTTGAGATCGAAACGGCTGTCCATCCCAGGATCGGGCGCGTTCTCATGCTTCGCCGCTCCCTTACAACGGCTCCCGGCCGCGGATCACGAATCGGGCAAGGTTCATTTCGCGATGTTGTTGCCGAAATTGAAGATCGGTCCGACCGAGAACCGGACGGTGAAGCGCCCGTCCTTCAGCAGATCGCTGAAGAGATGGTCATACACCAGGTCCGACTGTACCCGTAGTCCTACATGCTTCGTAAAGAGGAAATCGGTCCCGCCGCCGAATCCATAAAACGGTGTCCAGTCCGTCTTTTTACCTGACGGCACGAGTTGCTGCACGACGCCTTCCGCGATGAGATCGCCGGCAGCCGGGTGGGGCGTCGCCGCCTCGTGGATCGCTCCGAGGTCCGGGCGGAGGAACAGCGTAACCGTCTTAAAGTGGCGGTAGGCTAGTTGCGGGCCTGCGGCGAACGTTTGCGTGAACGAATGGGCAGGAACGACCAGCGTATAGCCAGAAGGTAACTTGCCCGCGGCCGCCAACCCGGCGAGTTCCGCGCCAAGCTGCTGCTGCAGGGTGGTTGTCAGCAGGTTCGGCGTCAGCGTAAGATTGCCCGCCGAAACGCTGTAGTCGAATCCGAGTGAATACCATGTGGTCGGCCTGACTCCGATCTGGTAATGAAAGCCATTCTCGAACAGGCTGACATGGGGGCTGTCGAGGAACGTGAATCCCGTGAAAGTGTCGTAACGTGTAACGTACGTCTGCTGGCTGTTAGCTCGCGATGCCAGCAGCATCACGCCGAGTAGCAGTGTCGTCAAGAGCGTTGGTTTTGAACGCCGGTCTCCAGGCTGTGCTTCCATTTTTCCTCCTGCCTCTCTCGGCGGGTCCGATCCGAGGGGCTGAACTCATTGCGCATCTTCATTCCTAAGTTATTCCTCGCCAGAGCGACGCGAAGTGACCAGCCTCACTTGCGCCTGTGACGCTCTCGAGCCCTGCTTTCAAGAGCCAGGATGCTCAAAGCCGGCGATTCCTCTTGTTCGGGAAAGCGACGAAGGCTTATTCAGTCAGGTTCTGGCTGGCGCGTTGATTTGGGATCTGAGGACGAGCGTTGAGTTCAGGAGAGGCTGTTCGCTGCAACCGAGGCTCAGCTGGGAGGGAACGGTCCGGTTCCCTCCCGATGAGCGCTTGCTGGACCTGATTCATCTAGTGCGCTGAGAACCAGGGATTCGTATAAGGCGAAGTCAGGAAGTAGTTGAGCAACAGGGTCCCGCCAACTTGGTTGATTCCGCAGTCGTTTGGATGCTGTCCGTCTCTGAAGTAGCTATTCGTTTCCGGCGGAGTGCAGGTTGACGGGTTCTGGCCGTTGTAAGGCCATATCGTGTTGTTAGAATTGGGGTAAATATCCTCATTCTCGCCGGGCGTGAACGCCCAGATGTAGGTTGAGCCCGCCAGCGACTCCGTACTCGGCAATCGGTCCCAAATGACCCAGACTGCCTCCGGCGCTGCCGACGCGGTGCAGTTCGAAGCGGGAGTGTAGAGGTAATTCAGGTCCTCGGCATCGGTGTCCACGACGCACCCGCCGTTATTCATCTGGTCGATCTGGGCCTTCACCAGCCACTTGTTGGCGAATCCGCCCTCGTAAGCGTACGGCTCGTGGGTCGGCTTGAAATTGGTGAATCCGCCGTAGGACCGGCTGGTGAGGAATATGATACGTAGGTTTGGATAGCGATGCTTGGTCGCGCGGACGATGTTCCCGAAATTGGTTTCCAGATTGTAAGGGTCCGGAATGCACCCGGTGCATCCGAGCGAGCCTATGCCACTCTGCCCGGATTCCTGAACAATGAGGACGTCGGCCTCCTTGAGCCATATTGCCTGCACCTGATTCTCGTAGAGCTCCGGGACGTGCGGGCTGAGTTGGTCGGTCAGGATCGCATCATAATCGACCCGCGCAGCGCCGTTAACGCCCGTGGGTATCGCGGTGCAATACGGGGGGAGCGTTTGGGTTGCCGACCAAAGCGTGTAATCGCAGGCCTCCTGAGAGCTGATGGCGCCATTGACTATCACCAGGGACGAATTCAAGCCCGTCTGTTTTGCCGCCTCCTGCATAAACGAGTACGCGCTTGGCGGCTTCCCCGAATAGGTTGGGGAACCGCAGAGATTGTCATCCCCGTCGTTGCCCATGTCGGTTCCGACACCGCACCACTCGTCTGACGCGTTTGACATGCCGAGTGACAGCAGCACCGCGTTGCCGGTGCCATCATACAGGCCGGTCGTGCCGTCGATCGGTTGAATGAGCGCAGCGAATGCCCGCCCGATAGTGTCCTGCGAAGCCCCGGCAGGGTTGCTGGTGGTTATGTAAAACGATGGGCTGTTGCACCCGGTGTCGACGGTCGGGCCGAAGTTCCCGTCAAACAACCCGCCCGTGAAAGAGCTGCTCGAACCCGTCGGGACGTAGGTCCTTGTGTTTCCCATGTCAATGAGCGGGATCTCGTTGCTGGCGGTCGGGGTGGTGTTGATGCTGCTGCCGTAAAGGCTTAACGATTGGGTTCCGCCGTTGCCCAAGGTGATCGTCAGAGTGGCCGAATCGGTATTGCCGGATGGCGAGTAGGTCACGCCGATCGACGCGGTGTTGACGCCGACCGGAACAGGCATCCCCGACGTGAAATTGGTAACGGTGAAGGCGGTACCGGTCAGCCCACTGACGCTCGAGACGGTCGTCGACGCACTGCCGCCATTGGAAAGGAAGATCTTCTGCGCGCAGGTTGTCACACCGCTGCTTTGGTTTCCAAAGTAGACGGCGTCGTTGTTGGTGTTCCCGTTCAGCTGCGCTAAGCCGTAGAAGGTGTAGGCCGGGTTGGCGGAAACCGCTGCGGAGTTCGGCGAGACGGTCGTGCCCGTCAACGTCACGGAGGGAATTGGGATTATGCCCGTTGTCGAAGCGCCAAAGGTCAGGGTACTCGTGAACGACGGGCCACCTGTCGCCTGCCCGAAAAACGCCACCTTGAGCGTCGCGGATTGTCCCGGATTCAAAGACGTCGGTGAGACAGCCGACACAATCGCGAAGGGCTCGCCGGACGTAACACTCGCCGTGATGCCGGAGATCGTCTGCGAACTGATGTTCCATAGTGTAACGGTTTGCGCCGCGCTACGCGTGCTCTTCAGTTGGTTGTGGAAATTGATGGTTAAGGACTGTTGGGTTGGATCCGGGTTTTGCGGAACGACCAGGATCGCGGGCGCCTGCGCTGAAGCGGCGACCGCTGCCGCACAGCACACGAACCCCAAGGCAAAAAGGCGAATGAGTGATGCTTTCATCGGTACGGCACTACCCCCTTTAGTAAATGAGCCGGAGTGTCTGGTATGAGCCTCGGCTCGGGCCGATAACGTATCATTTGACTGCCCCGAATGCAACCCGCGGCTGGCTCTGGTTTTCAGAAAGGGCCGGTCCGCGCGTTGACCAGTGAGTTTCGGCCTTCGAGCGCCATCATCGCGTTCGAACCCTTATGAACACTGGCGAGAATGAAGATCTGAAATAGACTTCAAATCGGAAATCGGCCTTAAAGCCTGCCCTTTCTGGCTTGCAGTTTTTGAATCTCAACATTGTCGGTTTCGGTAATGGTACATGCCGCTCGAAAGCGATCACGACGGCCGCCCTGCTGCGGCATTAGTCCCTCGATCGTACGGTTCTGCCCTTTTCTGGCAGGATCTTTTGGCCACTCTGGTTTGGCCCTTTGTTCATACGGTTCGAAAGTCTCCACCTGCTGACTGTCGACTGTCGACTGCTGACTGTCGACTGTCGACTGTTGACTGTCGGCGTGTAACCTCCTTGGTTCCGGCTCTGCCGGGTCAGGGGTACGGTAACCGGCAGGACTTGCTGGACATCGGCCGCCGGCCACAATTTGAAGGTTTGGAAGAGGGAGTGCGTGGCAGTCAAGCTGAAGTTTACAAAAAATTAATGTAGCGGTTTGGTAACGCAGTGCTAGAATCCCTAGCTTGTTCGGCGGCCCCGGTGTTCTCGCAAACGCCGGCGTTAGTCCGGGCAAGGTGTCGAAGGGCTTGCAACGGCTCGGAGCATCGGGTTGTTTCCGGCCGCTCCGGACCGTCGCACAGTTGAGGGAATCCTTGGGGCGGGGCTAGCCAAAAAGCTTGTTCTCGCGTGGGGGGTGTGATCTCAGCTTCTGCGGTGCTGGTTCCAGCACTTGATTTGCTTCAGTGAGACCTGAATAGAAACCGTACTTTCACCGGGGCATAGCCAGAGCCTTGCTGCTGGGCTGCGAGCGGGCAAATCGTAAGACCCAGCGTGCGCCGGACGTCATTTACCAATTGATACCCATTCACAATTGGTGACGTCCGAAAAGCACTACGGTACCAAAAGGTAACATTATTTCGACAGTATAACTCCGCGCCGGAGCTACTTCGTTCGAACTACAGCGCCTTGGCGGGCACGCATTTGGAATCCGGCTTGCCAAGCTGCTGTCTAACGCTTTACTGAACGTCAGCCGATGATTTGGGTTCGGAAGAGATTCCGGAGCGGCATCGGAAGGGGGCCTGCAGGTAAATCAGACTATGAGGGGAAACAATGCATTCAGCCAAAAGGGTCTTC
>JASHQD010000524.1 GCA_030037755.1 Terriglobia bacterium | reverse complement strand
ATGCACCTCAGCTTCACGCCGCACGCGGAGCCGGCCGAGCAGCGCGACCAGTTCGTTTTTCTGGACACGGTGCCAGCGGCACCCCAGGCTCCGAATTCGAACTGAGTGTGGGCCATGCTGGCGCATCTATGATACGCGGGCAAGCGCAGACCTTGGGTCGAGAACACGAGAAGTCGTAAATCGCGCGAGAAGGTCTGCGCCAGCCTGATGTGCTGCTGGAGCGCGGCCCATCACTCGTTCAGCGTGAAACTGACGTCAATCTCCGTCGATACCTCCACCGCCACGCCGTTCAGCAGCGTGGGCTGATATCGCCAGCGCCCCACCGCCTGCGTCGCGGAGGAGATCAGCAGCGGAGGACCGCTCAGCACGTGCAGGCTCTCAATCGATCCGTCTTTGTCGATGATCGCTTCCAGCCGCACCGTGCCTTGCACGCGAGCGGCGCGTGCCAGCGCGGGATACTCCGGGTGGACTTCGTAAATCAGGCGGGCGGCTTCCACCACGCCGCCGACCGTGATGCGCGAGGTGCGCGACGGCTTGGGCGTCTCGGGCGGCGGAGGCAGCGGAGTGATTCCGAATCCGCCCGGCACGCCGGTCTCGCTTCCCCACGGCACCGCGCCTGGAGGTCCGGCCACGAGCGCGCTGGTCGGCGCTTCGGGTTCCGCTCTTGACGGCAGGATGACGGCCGGCACGGTCACGGGCGCCACCATGGCTTCGCTGAGATTCGGCCGGTGAACCGGGCGAGTCGCGACCGCGGCCTTCTGCGGAGCGCCCACCGGAGGAGGCGGCACGATGAAGCTGCTGATCAGCGATTTCGGAAGCGCCTGCACGTGAATCAGGGGGATCAGCACGAGCACAGCCAGCAGCACACCCTCGATCATGTAGCCCAGGCAGATGGTTCCGCGCTTGCGACTCGACGGGATGAGCGTGTTCTCGAACATGGAGCACCTCCGCTCGAAGCGATGCCGGACCAGTGCCGGTCCTGTCTGTCTTCTCCCATAGACACCGGCGCGCGTGGCCGCGTTTCAGCGTTTGCTTCCTTCATCGGGCGGGTTCGTCCGGATGTTGATGTCGAGAACCCGAGAAGTCGTGACTCGTGCCAGAAGGTCAGTGCCAGCCGGCATTCCGGATGGCTTTGTGCCCGATTCTCCTGATCGCTCGTGTGTATCGAATGGTAATCTCGTTAAAAAGATCCATTGTTTCGCTCAATTAACGTGATGGCCCCACGGGTTCCGGGCGGCCTTCAGTCCCGTTAGAGCGAGTCTATTGCAGGGCGGAGGCACCTGCTTATAGGTAATCAAATGGTTAAGACCTCCGTACCCCGCGGGCGAGGCGCAATTTCCCAAGCCTGCCGGATGGTCCCCTAGTTGCTTAGACGATCATTTGCAGGAGAAATAAGCGGGCGAGCATCCATTGCTGCTGTTCCTGCAGGACGAGCGGTGCAAAGTGGCTTGCCCGTTGTTCGCCGCGGAAATGGCTGGGGATACGGATCCCTATACGCAGGGCTTGAGCGTCGCGGGCTCCAACGGATGTGTGGAAACGCAGCACCGAGATGTCTGCATTCGGTGACGCTGCCCGGTAGGTTCCGCGTCCTCAGATTGAAACGGACGCGCCAGTGGTAATCCGTCCAAACATCGCTCTTCTGAAGGCTGCTACCGGGGTTGCGTCTCTTCTGCTTTGCGCGGCTCCAGGGTGGGCGCAGACCCACTTTGCTCTCCCATTGCCTCAACTGACGACCGCCCAGCAGGTAAGGGTACTCTCCCCGGACGAAGCCAATCGCGGCTACCCTGTCCGGTTGCGGGCCGTCGTCACGTACTGTGATCCCGGCGAGATTGACTTCTTCGTTCAGGATTCAACCGCCGGAATATACGTCAACGACCCTAATCTCAAAGCGGCCTTCATGCCTGGCGATCTGCTGGAGGTGGAGGGTGTGACCGAACAGGTCGATTTCGCACCGCAGATCGCCAAACCGCGCTATCGGGTTATCGGTCACGCGCCCCTTCCCAGACCTCAACCGGCCAGCTACGACGCCCTGACCTCCACACGCGAAGACAGCCAGTGGGTGCAGTTCGAAGGCATCGTTCAAAGCGCCAGTCTCGACCGGGGTCACCTCACTCTCGACGTGGTGGGAGGCGGCGGACACCTGACGGCCTACATCCTGGACGGCGCCAGCCTCAGTCCGGCTGCGCTGGTCGATGCCAAAGTGCGCCTGGAGGGCGTCTCCATCGGCATTTTCAACCGGCAACAGCAGTTGATTGGCGTGCAGATCAAGGCTCCCGGCCCGAACGAATTACAGGTCCTGGAGGCACCGGCGACTTATCCCTTCGCGCTTCCGCTGCGTGCCCTCAAAGACGTCATGATCTTCACGCCGCAAGGCACCACGGAGCATCGCATTCGTGTGCAGGGGACCGTTACGCTCCAGCGGCCCAAGGGTTTCTTTGTCCAGGACGGAACGCAAGGCCTCTATGTTCCCGGTGTCCCGCAGGAAACCCTGATACCGGGCGAGCGCGTCGACGTGGTCGGGTTCGCGGATATCGGGGATTACACCCCGGTGCTTCGGCAAGCCATCGTCCGCCGCTCCGGAAGCGCTCCCTTGCCCCCGCCTGTCCCGATCACGGCGCGGCAGGCGATGGCGGGGTCGTTCGATACGCTGCGCGTTCGCCTGGAGGGGACGCTGCAGGATCAGACCAACAGCGAAACGGATCGCCAGCTGGTACTGCAAGATGACGGCGTGCTTTTCGAAGCGCGGATCGAGGGGAGGAAAGTCCCGCCGGGCTGGCCGCACCTTTCCGCCGGCAGCCGCCTGCGCCTGACCGGGGTGTGCTCGGTGAGCGTGAATCGTGACCGGGTGCCGAACGCCTTCATTGTTCTACTGGCTTCGCCGGCAGACCTTGCCGTGCTCTCCCGCCCCTCGTGGTGGACCCTGCGCAATACGTTGGCCGGTCTGGCTGCCT
>JASHQD010000523.1 GCA_030037755.1 Terriglobia bacterium | reverse complement strand
AGCAGCGTCGGCCCGGCCGGGTGTGAGCGTCGAATCGCCGTCCGATCGTTCGCAGCCTGTGCGTTCTTCGACTGAACAGATATCGAGCCAAGCCCAGGCGGCGAAGCAAGTGGTCATCGAAACCCAGAGGAAGGACGGTTGCAAGGCAGGAGGCGAAATCAAGAAAATGTCGATGAACTCTCAACTCACGAGGCAGTCGACCGCAGCTGCGGCTGATCCGGCTGAGAAACCGAATCGAGGCATTATCCTGGACACGCTCAATTTGCATGCCTCCGCACTCAACACCGCGCTCAAGAAGATCCTTGCCCTGGAAGCGACACTCGCCGGTTCGTCCGCGAATCGGCGGGATCGAGCGCCCATATCCCAGCCCCCACCCCCAACCGAACTCAGCGAAATCCAGGCCCTTCAGGAAGAGGTGGCCAAAATCAGGTGGTATCACAGAATTGACCTCGGGAACGGCATTGTTACGCCCGGCTTTGACCCCTCAGAAGAGCAATTGAAGAGGATGCATCTGCCGGAGAGCCTTGAGGGTATGACGTTTCTCGACATCGGGGCCTGCGATGGTTTCTATTCCTTCGAAGCTGGGCGGCGCGGCGCGAAACGTGTTCTGGCAACCGACGGATTCCTATGGCTGAACAAGGGTTGGGGTTCCAAGGCTGGTTTCGATCTTGCCAAGCGAGTCTTGAGGTCCAAGGTGGAGGAGGCGCAGCTCGACGTCATGGAGGCGTCTCCCGAGAAGATCGGCATGTTCGATGTCGTTCTCTTGGCTGGAGTGCTCTACCATCTTCGACACCCTCTGCTGGCTCTTGAGCGCGTCTTCAGTGTGACAAGAAAGCTCCTGGTCCTCGAAACCCACGTCGATCTGACCTCGGTCAAACGGCCCGTAATGGCCTTCTATCCCAACGACGAACTGGGCGGTGACAACACGAACTGGTGGGGCCCCAATACGAGTTGCGTTCTCGAGATGCTCAAGGCGGTGGGTTTCCGAAAGGTCCGCGTTGTCTCCGAATTCGTCTCCGCCAGCGCCCCCTCGATCGAGGGGATCGCGTGTGGAAGGATTGTCGTGCACGCCGAGCCACGGTATTGAGATGAGCCACCTGGCAATTATCACATCTGAAACAGCCGATGGCGCGAACCCAAACGCCGAGCCGGAGGCCCCGGCGCCCCTCGGAAGTTCACAACTTGCGGCCGGCGTCCTGTTCCACGCAGCGGTGTATGGCGGCACGGGCTATTCGACAGAGAGTTGGGCGGAAGCCATCGGACTCGCGCAATGCCAGCTCCCCTTGAAGGTCATCCCTTTGGGTCCCAAGGAAGATACCCACCAGATCCTGCCTTCCGCGGTGCGGAAAACGCTGGACGAACTACAGCGCAAAGAGTTGAATCTCGCCCGCAGCGTGATCTACCAGTGCTCGACGGCGGATGCTTTCAATCTTCAGTTCTATGCCCGGAGCCGGATCGGTCGCACCACATTCGAGTCGGATCGGCTCCCCGAAGGCTGGGCCGAACAGTGCAACGCCATGGACGAAGTATGGGTTCCCTCAGAATTCAACGCGCGGACTTTCGCGAGCGCCGGGGTGGATGAGCGCAAGCTGCGGGTGATGCCCATCGGAGTCGATTCCGACTTGTTCCGCCCGGGAAGCGAACCGCTGCCTTGGCCGTCGCGCGGATTCAAGTTTCTCTCCAACTTCGATTGGGTGGATCGCAAGGGCGCAACGATCCTGCTGGAAGCGTATCTGGCCGAGTTCAAAGGCGACGAGGATGTATGCCTCGTCTTGAAGCTGGCGCAGCACGGCAACCCCTCGGCGGACGCGGAGGCCTTCCTTGCTTACTTCGTGGAGAGGGAAGCAGGGCTCAGGCTCGAGGACGCACCGCCCATTCTACTGGTCAAGGGATTTATCCCGCACGTCGAGATGCCACGGCTATACGCAAGCGCCGACGCCTTCGTTCTTCCCAGCCACGGAGAGGGTTTTGGAATTCCGTATCTTGAAGCGCTGTCAAGCGGACTCCCGGTAATCGCTACCCGGTGGAGCGGGCAGCTTGATTTTCTGCACGACGGCAACAGCTTCCTGATTGACACCGAAGGCCTCGTACCGGCATCGCCCGAGGTTGAGTTCTACGCCGGACACCGGTGGGCGCAGCCCAGTATCGAACACCTGCGCCAGCTCATGCGAAGCGTCTACCGGGACCGCGCGGAAAGCCGTCGGCGCGCGGCCGTGGGCCGCCGTGAAGTCATCGAGCGCTGGGATTGGAAGTCTGTCATCAAGCGATGGGAAGCCGAATTCCAGCGGCTTCTCAGCTAGCGTCGTGAGAGCCTGGCGGGGCGTCAAAGATTGGACAGAAATGGCAATTCAGGTCTTAACGTACGGTAGCGAGGGAATTCGAGCTTCCTACGATCGCAGCCCTCTCGTCACGTTGTTTACCGATTCATCCAGCGACGAGAGCATTCCGCGAGATGTGCGAGAAGCGGCAGATCGGATTGTCCTGTCCAGCGCAGATCCCCTGAAGGCGGGCCACGCTTCCGAGGGCTCGGACGGGACCATCGCATGGCTGGCGGGCGACGCGTTGAGGGAGGGGACGGCTGCCGTCCTGCGAAAAAACTTGCGCGAGCCTGGCCGCCGCACCTTTGTCCCGGTCCACTATCCGTATGTTGCGGAAGCGGATCTCATCACGCTGCAGCCCCGTTCTTGGGCAAAGGGTAGGCAGAAGGATTATTGGGGCTTCAACATTCGCGTGCACAACGACGCGGGGCCATCAGAGGAGATCCTGCTCACTTTGCGGGATTCCGGAGAGCCGTGGGCAGAACTCTCGCTGGCCGTAGCTCAAGAGGTCGTCCAGCCAGGCTCCGGATGCGAGCCGATGGCTGTGCTCTGGCAAGCTTACGTGAAGCTTCCTGCAGCAATCGGGGCCTTGGCGCTTCGCAACCTGGTGGTGGCGCTGATGCGTCATGGGCATTTTGCCCAAGCCTTGCAGCTGTTGGAAAAGGGCATGACGATCTACGAAGGATATGCCGAGCTGCCTTATCTCGCCGCACTTCTAAGCCTGCGCGATAAAGAGCCCATGAAGGCTGCATCCTACCTCGGCCGACTGCAATCTGCCAGCCGGGCATTTGTCGGAAGCGGCGGGGAGAACAGCTACCGGTTGTCCTGGTTGCTCGGTCTCCGCGAACTCCAGTCAGGCGACGAGCGCATGGCGTTCAGACATTTCATGGCAAGCGTCAGCGGAGCGGTGCCCTTCGCGCCGGCGGCGGATGAACTCTTCAAGCTGCGGGTCCCGCGCCGAATCGTCGAGAAATGCCAGTGGCCGTTGTCCAGGCTGGCGCGACGCGAGCCACGACTCCGCGACGGGGTCTTCGATTATTTCCTCGCGCATCGGGTCTTTCATGCTGCTCAGCGCCTGGTGGAAACCCTGGATCTCAACGAGGAGGCTCGCAACTCACTGGCGGAGCGACTGGACCGGGCTGCGGCCCCTCATAGAGGCAAGCGGGGATCGAGTGGAAATCCTGGTGTGATCCTGGAGGGGCCCTTCCTGGAGCACTCGAGCCTGGCCCGCATTAATCGCGAGATTGCCAGAAGCCTGCTTCAAAGCCGCGCCTTCGACGTGTCTCTCGTCCCCACAGCTTACGCGAGCGGAACGCTCGCTTCGACCGAGGCCATCGAACAGATAAGATCAGCCCTGAATCGCCAACCTGCACGCGTCGACCTCACCATCCGTCACCGATGGCCGCCCGATTTCAGCCGGCCGCTGTGCGGCAAACTGGCAGTGATCTTGCCTTGGGAATATGGTGCGGTTCCACAAATGTGGGTCGATCAGATTAACGGCAACGTTGATGAACTCTGGGTTCCGTCGAAGTTCGTTCAACGAGTCCTGGCCCGCTCCGGCGTGCCGAAGGAGCGCGTCCGGGTGATCCCCAACGGCATCGATCCGAATCTGTTCACGCCGACAGGACCCCGCGCGCGTCCCCAAGCCACCCGAGAGTTCCTGTTCCTGTTCGTCGGCGGCGCGATCCGGCGAAAAGGAATTGACCTGTTATTGAACGCTTATCGCGACGCTTTCGAACCAGGCGATGACGTCACGCTGCTGGTGACAGCGCTCGGATCGCAAGCCGCGTATCAGCACAACAGCCTGCACGAGCAGGTGATCTCCGCTGCCTGGAACGCGTCCTTCCCGCATGTAGAGTTGCTGACCGGGGAGCTTGATGACTCGACGCTCGCGAATCTATACCGCGGCTGCGATGCCTTCGTGCTGCCGTATCGCGCCGAAGGCTTCTGCATGCCCGCCCTCGAAGCCATGGCGTGTGGTAAGCCGGTGATCACCACGGCCGAAGGGCCCTCGCAGGACTTCTGCTCACCCGCAACCGAGTACCTGGTGCCCGCCCGCGAACGCCGGGTCCCCGAAGACCCTCCCGCGTTCGGACCGCTTACCGGCGAATTCACCTGGTTCGAACCCGAGGCGGCTGCTTTGACTGCCGCTCTGCGCCGCGTTTACCAGGACCGGCAGCAAGCTGCGCGACGGGGAGCTTCGGCGGCGGCACGAGTTCGCGAGCGGTTCGCGTGGTCGCGCATCATGCAAATCTATCAAGAACGGGTGCGAGCGCTTACGGCACCTGCGCCTCTCGCGGTTGATCGCCGGGCTCCTCGTCCCACGGTGAAAGGACACAATGCCTAGACTCGGTTTGTCCATGATCGTGCGCGACGCGGAAGCGGACCTCGCGCGATGTCTGGAGAGCGTTCGTGACGTCGTCGACGAAATCGTCATCGGGGACACGGGCTCGAAAGATGCCACTGCGAAAGTGGCGCGACAGCACGGGGCCAGGGTCATCTCTGTCCCATGGGAGAACGATTTTGCCAAAGCTCGCAATCGCGTGCTCGAGGAGAACACCGCTGGCTGGATTCTCTCCATGGACGCCGATGAGATGCTGGACGAAGAGGCCCGCCACACCATCCCGGATCTGATGGCAGTCGACTTCGTAGCCGGATACAAGGTCACGATTTGGAACTACGTGCCGACGCTGAACAACCGGCTTTGGGACAGCCCGGCCAAGCCGAACCCCGTGCGCCTGGAGGCAGCGCGGCCTTACCCCGCCTTCGTCGAGCACCAGAATGTGCGGCTGTTCCGGCGAGACCCTGACATCTTCTTTGAAGGCCAGGTGCACGAAACCACCGGGCATCGCATTCTGGCCAGCGGGCGACGGCTTGAGGAAGCGAACTTTGTAATCCATCACTTCGGTCTGGCGTTGGATGCCGACACGCGCATCCGAAAAAGCAAGCTCTATCGCGAGCTCGGGCGGCAAAAAGTCCGCGAGCGGCCGAATGATGCTCAGGCACACTTTGAGTTGGGCATCGAAGAGCTCGATACCTTCCGTGATCCCGCCGCGGCGCTGGCATGCTTCGAGCGCGTGATCCAACTGACCCCCAAATCGCATCGAGCCTGGGCGTTTGCCGGCGTTGCCCTGGTGCGCCTGGAGCGTTTTGAAGAGGGCTTGAAGCGCCTGAAGCGTGCCGAAGAGCTCGGTGGACGAAATGCGGTCGTGTTTGAGGCGCAGGGCGACGCCTGGTATCGGCTGGGAAATATGAAAGCGGCGTGGCGGAGCTTCTTGCTGGCACAGAAGCATGGCGCTACGTCCGCCGTGGTCGAAAGCAAAATCGGTGTCTGCGAGGTACGGCTGGGACAGACGGAGCTCGGCGTCCAGCGCATGCAGGCGGCCATCCAGCGCGAGCCCGGCTTTGGCGAGCTTTACGACATCCTGACCATGGCTGCGGTCTGGATGGGTAATCGCGCGCTGGCAGCCGAGACCGCCGAACGCCGCCTGGCTGCTGTAAGTCCCACTGCGGAGGGTTTTCTGCGCGCGGCCAGTATCCGCGCACAACTCGGAGAATGGCATCGCGTGGCGGATCTTCTGCAGATGGGCTGCGAACGCTTTCCTGATGCTCCGAAACTGCGTATTGCCTGGTCGGAGCTTCAGCAGCGCCAACCCCAAGTCCACTCCTCGGTCGTTTCTTAAGAAACTCTAATCGACACAGCCTGATCTCGAGAGCATGCTTCGACAAGCAGATCACGCGAGGTACGTCACAGCAATTCAATGTCTTACAAGCACACAAACCTGATTCTGATGCGGGAAAAAGGGCTTATTGCAGCTCAACGTCGAGCGACGCGCGTTTGGCGAGTGAGTTGCTTTTCCTCGGGCGTGCGTTTCCCGAGTCGGAGACGGAGGGC
This sequence comes from Terriglobia bacterium, assembly GCA_030037755.1. Taxonomy (GTDB): domain Bacteria; phylum Acidobacteriota; class Terriglobia; order UBA7540; family UBA7540; genus Gp13-AA77. Next base: position 5,457 of record JASHQD010000523.1, on the reverse strand, counting down.
AAATGGCAGTGGCCGGAGCTCTCGGGCCGAATACGGAATCGAAACCCAACGGCTCTAAGGAGATTGTGAAATGGGACTCAGCCTTCTGAACAACATTACGTCGCTCGAAGCCGAGAATCAACTGAATGAAACCTCCACATCACTGCAGAAGGTGCTGGTCCAGCTGTCCTCCGGCTCGCGGCTGAACAGCGGAGCGGACGACCCGGCAGGACTCTCGATTGCGGATTCGTTGCAAGCGAACGAGACGATGCTCACCCAGGCTGCCAGCAACGCCAACAACGGGATCGGTCTGTTGCAAACCGCCGACGGATCCCTGGGCCAGGTAACGAACCTCCTCGACCGCGCGGTGACGATCGCGACCGAAGCCGCCAACGGCGGGCTGTCGACCTCGCAACTCCAGGCGCTCGACAGTGAGTACCAGTCGATCCAGTCAGAAATCAATCGCATCGGCACCTACACAACATTTAACAACACCAACATTTTCACCGGATCGACCACGAGCATTTTCCTCGGCAGCGCTCAGGATTCGATCGGCGTCACCATCGGCACGCTCAGTACCACCAGCCTGGGTTTGCAGGGCACCGACCTGACCAGCAACGCGGACGCAGCCACGGCGCTCAACGCCATCAACGCCGCTGTAAGCACTGTCGCTCAGGATCGCGGCACCATCGGCGCCACGCTAAACCGGCTGACCGACGCCCAGAATGTCATCAACAATCAGGTGACGAATATCACGTCGGCAGAAAACCTCATCAGCTCGGCCAACATTCCGGCGGACGTAACCCAGGAGGCCCAACTCTCGGTCCTTGAGCAGACTGGGATGTCGGCCCTGACCCAGGCCAATCAGTCGACGGAATCTATCCTTAAACTGTTCCAGTGAGCTCCCCCAAAACCTCCCCCAGAAACGGCGCCGGACTCCCCCCCGGCGCCGCGTTCCCTTGACGCATTCCCAATCTGAAAGCAGTAGCGTAGTAATCGAATCACAACCACCTGGTAGCGATTTGAGGCTAGCCCATGTTTTGCGGCAGATCGGAATCGCCCCAAAGATTAAATCGGCAGCTTACGGAGCTTACTCGGATTGAAAGCGTGTCTTAGGAAATTTTCCAACAGGCCATTAAAGGTAATGAGGCTGCTGCCGATAAGCTAACTGTTCACGACGAACCGTTCCGTGAATCGGGAACGGAGGGCCGCCGGCGGAAGGCCGACACTCTCGGGCCGAATGCGGAATCGAATTCAATGAGTTAGGGAGATTTTGCAAATGCTCAGCCTTCTGAACAATGTTTCGGCACTCGAAGCCACCAATCAACTTAATCAGACGTCCGCATCAATGCAGAACGTCCTGGTCCAGTTATCCTCTGGTTCCCGGTTGAACAGCGGTGCCGACGATCCTGCCGGCCTGTCGATCGCGGACTCGTTGCAGGCCAACGTGCAGATGCTCAATCAGGCATCGAACAACGCCAACACCGGAGTCGGCCTGCTTCAAACGGCGGACGGCTCTCTGGGCCAGGTTACAAACCTGCTCGACCGCGCCGTCACGATCGCCACCGAAGCGGCCAACGGCGGCCTCACAACTTCACAGTCCTCCGCCCTGGACAACGAATATCAGTCGATCCAGGCCGAAATTACCCGCATCGGCGCACAGACCACATTCAACGGCAGCAACGTGTTCGCTGCCAGCACCACGAGCATTTTCCTCGGTAGCACCGCCAATTCGATCGGCGTGACCATCGGCACCTTGAGCGCCACCACCCTGAAACTGAACGGTACCGACCTGACCAGCGCCCCCAACGCGGCCACCGCCCTGACCGCCATCAACAGCGCGGTCTACACGGTCGCTCAGGACCGCGGCACGATTGGCGCCACCCTGAACCGGCTCACAGCGGCACAGAACGTAATCAACAACCAGGTGACGAACCTCACTTCGGCTGAAGACCTGATCGAATCTGCGAACATCCCGCAGGATGTGACTGAGGAATCGCAACTTTCGGTCCTGGAGCAGACGGGCATTTCGGCCTTGTCGCAGGCCAACTCTCAGTCCCAGCAGATTCTGCGCCTGTTCCAGTAAACTTCGTTTGACCCGCCGAAGGGGCGGACCGACGCTCTGCCCCTTCGCACTTTCGCTCTGAACGCGCGCGACGACGTGAATCCAGTTTCACCAGTTTCGCATCCTGTGTCCGGCGAGCCCGGCCTTCCCACGAAGGAGACGCGCTCCGAAGCGTCAGCGTCCGCTGGCGCCATTTCACCTGGCGCTGTGGTGTCGCTCCGCGATACGCCTGCGGCTCAACAACTCTTATCAGTCCACTACCAACTCGCCGAGGGCGGACGCAAGATTTACTACCAGGTTGTCGATGAGAATACCGGCGAGGTCATTCGCCAGGTGCCTCCCTCGCAGGTACTCAGCGGCGAGGAGCGACTCTTCGAGTTTCTCGAGAAACAGAATAAGCCTGCAACGGCTGAATGAGGATTCAAGATGGGCGGATTCGGAACCGGACTTAACGCGCTGGACCTGAGCGGGTCTTCCTTCGGGATGGGTCAGGGCCTTGATGTGCAATCCATCGTGCAATCCCTTACCCAGGCAGCTCAGGCCAATGAGACCCAGTACACCGACGAGCAGACTCTGTACAACAGCCAGATTTCTGCCCTCACCAACATCAACAGCTTGTTGACCAGTTTGCAGACCGCCACCCAGGCGCTGCAGGATCCCGCCGGCGCTCTAGCCGCGCGGGATGCCACGTCCTCTAACTCCAGCGTGGTAACGGCCACGGCATCTTCCGGCATCAGCACGGGAGATTATTCGATCATCGTCAACAACCTGGCAAGCACCGCCGTTCTCTCGAGCCAGCCGCAGACCTCCGCCACGTCTGCGATCGGTGCAGGGACTATTCAGTACACGATTGGCAGCGAGAACTACTCGATCAGCGTGAGCAGCACCGACACACTCAACAGTCTCGTCAGTGAGATCAACAACGGAAACTATGGAGTCACGGCGACCGTGATCGATGATTCACAAGGTTCCATTCTTGCCCTGACGAGCAACACCGGCGGCAGCACCGGAGCGATCACGAATCTGACGGATAGCAGCGGTCTCGGCTTGAGCACTGCCGTACAAGGCCAAGACGCGTCACTGTCGATCAACGGCGTCCCGGTGTTCGAGTCAAGCAACACGGTGACCGGTGCCGTCCCAGGAGTGACGTTCACGCTGACCGGGACTTCGGCCGCACCCGTGGACGTGGCCGTGACGCAGGACGTGAACCAGGCCAGCACCGCGATTAATAATTTCGTCTCGGCCTATAACGCCGTCGTTCAGGCCGTCAACACGCAATTCACTTATACTTCGGGCGCCAGCTCACAACCTCCCCTGTTTTCCGACAGTGCGCTGCAGCAGGTGCAGAGCACTCTCGCCACAGACATCAACTACTTTACCAGCGGGAACGACGGCATCTCGGGGCTGTCGTCGATCGGTGTCGACCTCCAACAGGACGGCACTCTCTCTGTCGACAGCGCCACATTGGACTCGGCCCTGAGCAATAACGCAGCGGCCGTGGCCAATCTTTTTCAGGGCCCGGATTACATGTCCGGTCTGGCTGGCCAGCTTTACACCGACCTTGGCAACATTACAGATCCAACCCAAGGCGTAATTGCGCTTGACGAGAACGGGATCAACCAGGAGCTGCAGGACGTAACTCAAACGATCAACGACTTCAACACTAATCTGCAAGCGCAAGAGCAGCAGTGGACCACAGAGTACAGCCAGGTGAATGCCACATTGCAGGAGCTGCCGCTGCTGATTGCCCAAGCCACAGGGCAGACTTCCTCGCTTAGCTCCAGCAGCTCCAGCTCGAGCAGTTCAACCAGTTCAAGCTCGTAGGAAGGATCACTCGGATGGGTTACGACGTCGCTCGAAATTACCGGATGCAGGCTGCGGAATTCGCAAGCCCGTTGGGCGTCATAGTGCAGGCCTACGAACAGATCACCGGCGCGCTTCAAAAGAGCGCCCGCGCCGCAGACGCCCGCAAGATCGAGGAAAAGACCCGCGAAGTGAACCGCGCACTGGCGATCATTGGCCACCTCGAAGCCATGCTCGACCACGAGGTGGGCCCGAAGGTGGCGGAGAAGCTGGAAGTATTCTACAGGACCATGAGCTACCAGATTGTAAGGGCAAGCGCCCAAGGCTCCGGCGACGATTTGCGCAAGGTGTCGGAGTACTTCGTCCCGCTCCGGGATGCCTGGCGCGTGGTCGAGCGAGAAAACCCTACGTTTAGTGCTGCCAAGGGTGCGACAACGGTAATCGCGAGCCAGTGACCCACGAGTTGTCCGGCTATCCTCATACCGCTTTTCGCGTGCGCGATGAGCGATTGCGGAGGCACTCTGCGCGTCGCCCTTCGTCTACGCTGATGATTTGCACGCTAGCCTCTTGACAGAGCCTCCTACTGGCGCTCGATCCTTCGTTTGGGCTTTGCCAGCTTCGTTTTGCCGAAACAGCCATTTTGGCGCCCAAAATCAGCTTCGTTCAGCTTTTTCCTTTACCGACCCTCATTTCAGCGCAGGCCGTTCTCGTTGGAACGGAAGTCTAGCGGGTGCGGGTAACGAATACCCGACCCCCCGGTCACGGCAGCCCTATCGAGGCCGACCGCAAATGATGTGCTTATCATGATTATCACATCTTGACAGTCATATGTTAGAGGCGCTATCCTGGCTTGGTGCTACTCGTGAGGCAGTAATGGACAAATCGAATACCGACGTCATCCAAGGCACGCTGGACATGCTGATCCTTAAGACGCTGAGTCTCGAGCCGTTACACGGATTCGGCATTGCGCGGCGGATTGAGCAGGTGACGCGCGGAGTTTTCAAAGTCAACCCAGGTTCGCTTCTCACCGCCTTGAAGCGCCTCGATCGAAGGGGATGGCTGGACGCCGAATGGCTTCAAACCAAGAACTCACGCCGGGCCAAAGTCTATCGGCTAACGCCCGCTGGGAAGAAACAGCTCGAGAACGAGACCACGGATTGGTCCCGGCGGTCATCAGCCATCGCGCGTCTCCTCAAGGCGGAGGCCTGATCATGTCTATTGGGCGCCAGATTGTCCGCGGCTTGGGCGCACTTCTCAGTCGGCGAAAGGCTCAGCGTGACATTGCCGACCAGGTGGCGAATTACCTGGAGCTGTCCGCCGCCGAGTTCGAAGCAAGAGGATTGTCCCCGGACGAGGCCCGGCGCGCCGCAAGGCTGGAGTTCGGCAGCCCCGCCGGTGTGCGGGACCAAATGCAGTCCTCGGGCTGGGAAAACGCCGTGGCCGGGGTGCTTTCCGATCTGCGTTTTGCCGCGCGCAGGCTCCGCAAGAATCCTGGATTCACGGCCGTCAGCGTACTCACGTTGGCATTGGGTATCGGCGCCAGCTCGGCAATCTTCAGCGTTGTCGAGGGCGTTTTGCTCAAGCCGCTTCCCTATCCCGAGTCCGGCCGG
>JASHQD010000522.1 GCA_030037755.1 Terriglobia bacterium | reverse complement strand
CGGTCCCGTCGCCCGCGAGTTGCGCGAGAAGAAGTTCCTGAAGATTGTCTCGCTCGCGCCGGAGGTCCTCTGATGGCCTTGAAGCTGGATATTCACAAGAACGACGAAGTGCGCGTGATGGCGGGGCGCGACAAAGGCAAGACGGGCCGCGTGCTCGAAGTCGAACCGAGCACCCGGCGGCTCTACGTCGAGCACGTCAACATGATCAAGCGGCACACGCGGCCAAACCCGAACAAGCAGATTCGCGGCGGGATTCTCGAAAAGGAAGGCCCGATTCACATTTCAAACGTCGCGCTCATCTGCGGTGAGTGCGGACCGACGCGCGTTCAGCACCGGCAGAAAGCCGAAGGCGGCAAGGTCCGCGTTTGCGTGAAGTGTGGAAAAGTGCTTGAACAATGAGCTGTCAGCCATCAGCTATCAGCCGTCAGCGTTTAGATTGAGGGCTGAAGGCTGAGAGCTGAAGGCTGAAAGCTGATTTCATGAAAGCAATAGCCGTCAGGCATCGGCATCCAGCCCATGGATTGAAGGACTGAAAGCTGAGCGCCGAAGGCTGAGAGCTGAAGGCTGATGACACCACGACTCAAAGAACGCTATCAAAAAGAGATTGTTCCGGCCCTGACGAAGGAGTTCAAGTACACCAACCCCATGGCCGTGCCGCGGGTGAGGAAGGTGGTCGTGAACATGGGCCTGGGCGAGGCGATTCAGAACGCCAAGCTCCTGGACTCCGCCGGCCTGGAACTCGGGCTCATCACCGGCCAGAAGGCCGTGATCACGCGGGCGCGCAAGTCGATCGCGAATTTCAAGCTGCGCAAGAACATGCCGATCGGCGCCATGGTCACGCTGCGCGGCGATCGCATGTACGAGTTTCTGGACCGCCTCATGAACGTCGCCCTGCCGCGCGTCCGCGATTTTCGCGGTCTTTCTTCGCGGGCGTTTGACGGGCGCGGCAATTACACCATGGGTTTGCGCGACCAGATGGTTTTTCCGGAGATTGATTATTCGAAAGTCGACAAAGTGAAGGGCATGAATATCTCGATTGTGACCGACGCGCGCACGGACGCCGAAGCCCTGGCGCTGCTGAAGCACTTCGGCATGCCTTTCCGGTCCGAAAGCCGCCGTCAGGCGGCTGGTGCGGCCGAGACGAAGGCGGGAGGATAAGAGTGGCGCGTCTTTCGCAGATGGCAAAGCTGGTACGGAAGCCGAAATACAAGATCCAACACCGCAATCGCTGCGGACGGTGCGGCCGTCCTCGCGGCTATTTGCGGAAGTTTGATTTATGCCGGCTCTGTTTCCGGCAGTTGGCGTTGCAGGGGGATATCCCCGGGGTGATTAAGTCGAGTTGGTGATTGGTCCGTTGTCCTTGGTCCGTTGTCAGTTGCAACTGGCATGGCATGAGCGGGAGCAACGGACAACTGACGACTGACAACTGACAGTCGAAGAGCACGAAGTACGAGAGAGTTTCAGGGAGTTCCTATGGGCGTTGTAACCGATCCTGTTGCCGATATGCTGACGCGCGTGCGGAATGGAATCCGCGCGCGGCATGCTCGCGTCGAGATGCCATCGTCGAAGCTCAAGGTGGAGATCGCGCGTATCCTGAAAGACGAAGGCTACGTCGGCAACTACAAGGTGGCGGAAGAGGGCAAGAAGAAGGTGCTGCGCATCAACCTGCGCTATGACACCGAAGGCCTGAGCGTGATCTCGGCCCTCGAGCGTGTGTCGAAACCCGGTCGCCGGGTCTATATCGGCAAAGATCAGATTCCGAAAGTGCTGGGCGGGCTTGGAGTAGCCATTCTGACCACGCCGCAGGGCCTCATGACCGGCAAAGCGGCGCGCAGGGCCGGAGTTGGCGGGGAATTGATTTGTAACGTATGGTGAGTGGTAGCCATCAGCTCTCAGCTTTCAGCCTTCAGCAAAGGGCGGACCCTAGCTGAGGGGTTGATAGCTGAAGGCTGATCGCTGACGGCTGACAGCTTTAAGGGCACACGAGAGTACAGGGAAGAACCTCATGTCACGAATTGGAAACAAACCGATTGATCTGCCGCGCGGCGCATCCGTCGATATGCAAGGCGCCGTGGCTCTGGTAAAAGGGCCCAAGGGCAACCTGCAGGTGCCGTTGCCGGAGGGGATCCGGCTGGAGCGCAAAGACGGTCATGTCACTTTGAGCCGCAACGACGACGGGCAAGCCGCTCTGCACGGGCTCAGCCGGAGCCTGCTGGCGAATGCGGTCAAGGGTGTGACGGATGGCTTCGAGCGGCATCTGGACATCGTCGGCATCGGCTATCGCGCTGAAAGCAAAGGCTCTACGGTGTCGTTTACGCTCGGCTATTCGCATCCCATTGAGTTTCCGCTGCCCAAGGGGATTGAAGTAACGGTCGAGAAGATGACGCATCTGGTGGTAAAGGGCGCAGACAAGCAGCAGGTGGGCGAGGTGGCAGCCAAGATCCGCGGGCTGCGTTCCCCGGATCCCTATAAAAACAAAGGAATTCGCTACACCGGCGAGCGCCTGAAGAAGAAGGTGGGCAAGGCGGCAGCGAGCGCCGGCGGCGGAGCCAAGCAATAGTCCCTGGCAGCCTTGTCGCGGAGCGATTTTTTCGAAAGTCTCTAACTGTCGACTGTCGACTCTGAAGGAAACGGTATGATCAAGCAGGCCTCAAAGGATACCACGCGGCGCCGGGTTCACCAGCGCCTCCGGGCGCGGGTGGCCGGAAGCTCCGCGCGTCCGCGGCTCAATGTGTTCCGTTCGACGAACCATATTTACGCTCAGATTGTGGACGACGCCTCTGGCCGGACGCTGGTGGCGGCGTCGACGCGCGATAAGGACGTGCGTGCGGTGATGAAGACCGGCGGCAACGTGGCGGCAGCCAAGAGTGTGGGCAAAGCGCTTGCCCAGCGTGCCAAGCAGGCCGAAATCGCCCGTGTTGTCTTTGATCGCGGCGGATACGCTTATCACGGACGGGTGCGGGCCCTGGCGGATGCGGCCCGCGAAGCCGGTCTGGAATTCTAGCTGGGAGGACCGTTTGAGCCGGATTGACGCCAATACGTTGACATTGAAAGATCAGGTGGTCTCGATCAACCGCGTCACCAAGGTCGTGAAAGGCGGCAAGAACCTGAGCTTTTCGGCTTTGGTGGTGGTGGGCGACGGCGGCGGACACGTCGGATACGGGTCCGGCAAGGCCCGCGAAGTCCCGCAGGCTATTCGCAAGGGGATCGAGGCGGCGAAGAAGTCGCTTGTCCGGGTGAATATCACCCAGACGACGATCCCGCACACGGCTCTCGGACGTTATGGCGCCGGCCGGGTCCTGCTGAAGCCGGCGTCGGAAGGCACGGGCGTGATCGCTGGCGGGGCCGTCCGGGCGGTGATCCAGGCGGTGGGAATCCAGAATGTCCTGACGAAGTCGCTCGGAACCACGAATCCGCACAATGTAGTGAAGGCGACCATGGACGCACTACTTCAACTTCGTAATGCCGAGGAAGTTGCTACTACGCGCGGCAAGGTCGCGGACGAACTCTGATTCGTCGGGAAACGTGGCTACAGACGAAGCTGGAATGTCGTTTGTTTTCAGCAGGATCACGGGAAAGATTTTCGAGGCTTAGGGATCTTAATGGCAAAGGCTGACCAGGGAACGGTAAGGATCAAGTGGGTACGAAGCGGCATCGCTTTCAACCGCAACCAGGCTGAGGTGGTCCGATCACTCGGGCTGCGGCGGCTGCACCATGTCGTCGAGCGCCCGGACAATCCCGTCGTTCGGGGGCTGATCGCCAAAGTTCCGCACCTCGTGGAGGTGATCGGCGTCACACAGGCTCCGGCATGGGCGTCGGTCCCGGAGTACACCGTCGTCAGCCCGGCGCCGGCGACGGAAGCCGCGGCCATCTCGACGGCCGCCGAGCCCGCAACCGAAGCTCCCGCTGCCGGGGTCGGCGAAGCCTCGACCGGGGCTGACGAGGCGGAGTCCGAGGATTAAGCTATGAGCACTCACGTTGGAACATTGCGACCGCCCCGCGGGGCACGTCACCGCCGCAAGCGGATCGGTACAGGCATGGGCGAGGGACACGGCAAGACCGCGACTCGAGGCGAGAAGGGCCAGCGCTCGCGCACCGGCTCACGCACTCGCTCAGGATTCGAAGGCGGCCAGATGCCACTGCATCGGCGCTTGCCCAAGCGCGGGTTCACCAACATCTTCAAGAAGCACCACGCCATCTTGAACCTGGGCGATCTGAAGGATTTCGCCGCGGGTGACAAAGTCACGCCGGACACGGTGTTCGAGCGGGGCCTCGTCAAGAAGATGGGGGATGGTTTGAAGATCCTGGGTGAAGGTGAGCTTCAGGGGCCCCTTCACGTCTCGGCGCACTTCTTCTCCAAGTCGGCCCTTGAGAAAATCCAGAAAGCCGGCGGCACGGCAGAGGTAATCCCGGTATGATGGAATCGCTCAAAAGCATCACGGAGATTCCGGATTTAAGGAAGAGGATCACGTTTACCCTCCTGATGCTGGCGGTGTATCGCCTGGGCGCGTTCATTCCCACACCGGGCGTCAACTCGCATATCTTCGAACAGTTCTTTAACTCGATGGGCGGCAGTTTGTTCGGCCTCCTTTCGATGTTCTCGGGCGGCAGCCTGCGACGCTTCACCGTCTTTGCGCTCGGCATCATGCCGTACATCACGGCGTCGATCATTCTCCAGCTCCTGACAGTGGTCTCGCCGACCCTCGAAAAGCTCTCGAAAGAGGGCGACCTTGGACGGCGCAAGATTACGGAGTACACCCGCTGGATGACGGTGGGTCTCTCGGCATTTCAGGCTTTTGGCATCGCTGTGGCCCTGGAGCGGCAGACCAGCAACGGTATCGCCCTGGTGAGCGATCCCGGGCCTGTCTTCATCCTCACCACGGTGCTCACTCTGACCGCGGGCGCGATCTTCATCATGTGGATCGGTGAACAGATCACCGCGCGCGGCATCGGCAACGGCATGTCGCTGCTGATATTCGCCGGGATTGTAGTGGGCTTGCCGCGCGGCATCGCGGATCTCTACACCAAGGTGTTTGTGACGCACGTGTGGAGTCCGCTGGCCCTGGTCGTCGTGCTGGCCTTCATGATCGCCATCGTGGCCTTCATCGTCCTTGTTGAGCGCGGCGAGCGCCGCGTTCCCATTCAGTACGCCAAGCGAATCGTAGGCCGGCGCATGGTGGGCGGGGTTTCCACCCATTTGCCGTTGAAAGTCAACAGCGGCGGCGTTATGCCGATCATCTTTGCCGTGTCGCTGCTGACGTTCCCGCAAACCATCGGGCTGTTCTGGAAGAATGGTGTGATCGCCCATGCGGTCACGGCCTTTCTGTCGTTGTTTGCCTACGGGGAGCCGCTCTACACGCTGTCGTACGTTCTCTTGATCATCTTTTTCGCGCACTTCTACCTATCCATCATCTATAACCCCGACGATGTCGCCGACAACGTGCGTAAGCAGGGCGGCTTCATCCCCGGGATTCGTCCCGGCAAGAGGACGGCCGACTATTTGGACGACGTGCTGACCAAGATTACCTGGGTCGGAGGCGTCTATCTGGCGATCGTGGCGCTGATCCCCGAGATCATGCTGGCAGGTCTGAGGCTGAATCACCTCCCGGTGTGGCTCGGCGGAGGTTGGTTTGACTCGCACATGCCCACGTGGCTGCTGCACGGGTTGAACGTCAACTTCTATTTTGGCGGAACTTCGCTGCTGATTGTCGTCGGCGTTGCCATGGATACGGTGCAGCAGGTGGAAGCTCAGCTCATCATGAGGCACTACGAGGGCTTCCTCAAGAAAGGCCGGGTGCGCGGGCGCCGGGCGTCGTGATCCGAGTGTGGGACGGTTGCTGAAGGCACATGCGCTGATTTTCTTCGGGCCTCCGGGGGCGGGCAAGGGAACACAAGCCCATGCCCTTTCGGTCGCCTTTGGGATTCCTCATATTTCCACCGGGGAGATGCTGCGCGAAGCGGTACGGCTGGAAACGCCGCTGGGCCTTGCCGCGAAGGACCGGATGGAGAGCGGCGAACTGGTTTCGGATGAAATCGTCAGCGGAATTGCCGCGGAGCGCCTGGCGCGGCCCGATTGTGAGGACGGTTTCATCCTCGACGGATTTCCGCGGACCATCGGACAGGCGGATTTTCTGGAACGGCTGCTTCGGGAGCAAGGCCGCGGCGACCCCCTGGTAATCTATATCCGGGTCGCCTCTTGCGTCTTGATGAAGCGGTTGAGCGGACGCCGTACCTGTCCCATTTGCGGCACGATCTATAATATCTATTTCGAGCCGCCCAGGGTGGACGAGGTTTGTGACATTGACGGGGCGGCCCTTACGGTCCGTGCTGACGACGGTGAGGCGGCGATCCGGCAGCGTCTGGACTCTTACGAAATGATGACGCGACCGTTGCTCGATTACTACAAGGTGCGCCAGCAACTTGTCGAAGTGGAAGGTGACCGCGCACCCGCCGAAGTGGCCAGCGACATCAGCGAACTGGTGTCGCGAGAGATGGCATCGACCGCATGATTGTGTGCCGGTCCAAATCGGAGATCGAGAAGCTGCGGAGCAGTGGAAGGCTGGTTCGGCAACTGCTCGAAGAATTGCGCCGGCAGGCGCGGCCCGGCGTTAGC
>JASHQD010000521.1 GCA_030037755.1 Terriglobia bacterium | reverse complement strand
TCTCGACGTTTTTCAGTCCGCGGGGACGGTGCCGTTCAGCCTGCGCGATCTCGAAGTCGATTTCGCCGTCGGCGGCGTGCTCAAGTGGCTCTGCGGCGGGCCGGGTGTGGCGTATCTCTACATGCGACCGGACCTGCGCCCGAAGCTCAAGCCCACGATCGCGGGTTGGCTGGCGCACAAGCGTCCCTTCGACTTTGAAGTGGGCGAGATCGACCGCACCGAGGATTCGTATCGCATGATGAACGGCACGCCGCAGATTCTGCCCGTTTACGCCTGCCTTCCTGGGCTCGAGATCATCCGCCAGGCCGGCATCGAGAACATCCGGGCGAAATCCGTTCAGATGACGGAGCGGTTGATTCGAGGCGCCGAGGCGCGCGGCTGGCGCGTGAATACGCCATACGATCCGGCGGAGCGCGGCGGAACGGTTTCCATCGACTGCCCACACGGCTACGAGATCATGCGGGAATTGGTGGCGCGCGAGATCTTGGTTGATTATCGGCCCCAAGCGGGCATTCGACTCTCGCCTCACTTCTACAACCGTGACGATGAGATCGACTTCGCGCTGGAACAGATTGCGGACATTGTATCGACGAGCGCCTGGGAGCGCCACCTGCAGCCGGCCTGAGTTAGAATCAAGCTGTGGTCGCCCGGTTACTGGCCGGAGGAAGCCGCGCGGCCAGGCAAACCCAGCTATCCCGAAGGGGGCATCATGAAATCGTGGAAATGTGTCATTGCGGTGTTGTTCACCGCGGCGGCGACCTGCGCCGCACAAAACCACCAGATGTCGCTGCTGCAGTCGCCTACCGTCAGCAAAGCGCAAATCGCCTTTGCTTATGGCGGGGACATTTGGATCGTCGGCCGTGAAGGCGGTGAAGCGCAGCGCCTCGTAACCGGCATGAATCGGTTGCAGAATCCCATTTTCTCGCCGGACGGAACTCTCATCGCCTACACCGGCGAATACGACGGCAACGTCGACGTCTACGTGGTTGCGGCAGCAGGCGGCGAGCCTCGCCGGTTGACCTATCATCCCGGAGCCGACCAGGCCGTTGGCTGGACCATCGACGGCAAGCGCGTTCTCTTCAACTCCCATCGCGACAGCCCCAACGATTCCGGCAGGCTCTTCACCGTCCCCGTCGAAGGCGGATTTCCGACTGAGATTCCCCTTGCAATGGCTGAAGACGGATCGTACTCGCCCGACGGTACTCACCTCGCCTACATGCCGGTGTTCCAGTGGGAGCCCGACTGGAAGCATTATCGCGGCGGCCAGACCACGCCCATCTGGATCGCCGACCTTTCGGATTCCAGCGTGGTGAAGATTCCCCGAGAAAATTCGAACGACAAGAATCCGATGTGGGTCGGCAAGACCGTGTATTTCCTGTCGGACCGCAATGGTCCGGTGACGCTGTTCGCTTACGACACCGGAACGCAGGAGGTGACCGAGGTCATCAAGAACGACGGGTTCGACATCAAGTCGGCGTCGGCCGGACCGGACGCGATCGTCTACGAGCAGTTCGGGACGATTCACCTGTTCGATCTGAAAAAGCACACGTCGAAGCCGGTGGAAATCAGCGTCGCCGGCGACATGCCCCAAGTGCGCGCGCATTTTGTGAAGGTGGCCACGGCAACGCACAGCGAGATTCTCAACGCGAACATCTCGCCGACAGGAGCGCGCGCCGTCTTCGAAGCTCATGGCGAGATACTGACGGTGCCCGCCGAGAAGGGTGACATCCGCGACATCACTCAGACGACGGCGGTTGAGGAGCGCGATCCGGCATGGTCGCCCGACGGCAAATCGATCGCCTACTTCTCGGACGAATCGGGAGAATACGCACTCCACATCGCGCCGCAGAACGGCATCGGCGCCGTTCGCAAGATCGATCTGGGAAAGCCTCCTTCGTTCTTCTACACTCCCACCTGGTCGCCCGACAACAAGAAGATCGCTTATAGCGACAAACGCCTCAACCTCTGGTACGTCGATCTCGACCATCCCACGCCGGTGAAGGTGGATACCGACCGGTTTGATTCTCCCTTGCACGAGTTTGACGTGGTCTGGTCGCCCGACAGCAAATGGCTGGCTTACACCAGGCAGTTGCAGAGCACGCTGCGCGCCGCCTTTGTCTATTCGCTCGACACGGGCAAGGCGACCCAGGTGACCGATGGCATGAGCGACGTGCTCTATCCGAACTTCGACAAGAACGGAAAATACCTGTACTTCACCGCCAGCACCGATATGGGTCTGAGCACGGGCTGGCTCGACATGACCAGCGACGCGCACCCCGTGACCCGCAGCGTCTACGTGGCCGTGCTGCGCAAGGATTTGCCCTCGCCGATACCGCCCGAGAGCGACGACGAGAAGGCCGCAGAGGAATCGAAGGAGCCCAAGAAGGCGGGCGTCGATGTCGACGCTTACGCGGCCACAGATCAAGCGGCAGGCGACGCGCAGAAGAGCGATCAGGCCAAGGAGGAGGCCAAGAAACCCGAGCCGGTCAAAGTCACCATCGACTTCGACGGCCTCAGCCAGCGCATTCTCTCGCTGCCGATTCCGGCGCAAAACTATGTCGGGCTGAGCACCGGCAAGGAAGGCATTCTGTACCTGCAGCAGGCGGAACTGGTGTCCGTCCCGGGTGACGGCGGCGGGCCGCCGGCGGTCACGCTGCAGCGCTTCGATCTCAAAACCCGCAAGACCGACAAGCTGCTGGAAGGTATCAGCACGTTCGCGATCTCCTTCGACGGCGAGAAGATGCTTTATCAGCAGCAGAAGAAGTGGTTCATCGCCGCTGCCGACAAGCCTCCCGCGCCCGGGGCGGGCCAGCTCAAGACTGACGACATGGAGGTCCACGTCGATCCGCGCGCCGAGTGGAAGCAGATGTATCACGAAGTCTGGAGAATCGAGCGCGACTTCTTCTATGATCCGCACTACCACGGCCTGAATCTCGACGTGGCCGAGAAGACCTTCGCGCCGTACGTGAACGACGTCATGAGCCGGGACGACCTGAACTATCTGTTCGCCGAGATGCTCAGCTATATGTCCGTCGGGCACATGTTTGTCCGCGGCGGAGAGCAGCCCGACGATCCTCACGTGCAGGTCGGACTGCTCGGGGCCGATTATTCGATCGAGAACGGGCGCTATCGCTTCCAGAAAGTCTTCGGCGGCGAGAACTGGAATCCTCAGCTACACGCGCCGCTCACCCAGCCGGGCGTCAATGTGAAAAACGGCGAGTACCTGCTGGCCGTGAACGGCCGCGACCTGCACGCCACCGACAACGTCTACAGCTTTTTCCAGGAGACGGCAGGCAAGCAGACGGTGATCAGGGTGGGACCGAACGCTGACGGATCCGGCGGGCGCGAGGTGACGGTAGTGCCGATTCCGAATGAGAACCAGTTGCGGCACTTGGACTGGATCGAGGGCAACCGGCGCAAAGTGGACGAGCTCAGCGGCGGCAGGCTAGCCTATGTCCATCTCCCCGATACCGCCGAAGGCGGATTCACCAATTTCAATCGATACTATTTCTCACAGGTGGGCCGCGAAGGAGCCGTGATCGACGAGCGTTACAATCACGGCGGGCAGCTCGCCGACTATATCATCGATTACCTCCGGCGGCCGGTGATGAGCCTCGTGGAAACGCGTGAGGGCGAGACCTATTCTGAGCCGGTGGAGTCCATCTACGGGCCCAAGGTAATGATCATCAACCAATTCGCAGGCTCGGGCGGCGATGCCATGCCCTGGTACTTTCGCAAGGCCGGAATCGGACCGCTGATCGGTCATCAGACCTGGGGCGGGTTGGTCGGCATCGGCGGGTATCCTGTCCTTATGGACGGCGGCGGGGTCACGGCGCCGCGCTGGGCGATTTATGGGTTGAAGGGCGAGTGGGAAGTAGAGAACCACGGCATCGTGCCTGATGTCGTCGTCGACATGGATCCGAAGCTCGTGCGCGAGGGCCACGACCCGCAACTCGAAAAGGCTGTCGAGGTCGAACTGGATCTGCTGAAGAAGAATCCGCCCAAGACGTATCCGAAACCGGCGTATCCCGATTATCATGCCACGCTACCGGCAACGGAATAGCGCTGGGGCGCGGGTGCTCGCGGCTTGCGTTTCAGCCCTTGAGCGCGTCGAGCACCTCACGAATGTGCCCGTCCACTCGCACGCGCGGGAAGATGTGGGTAATCTTCCCGTCCGGACCGACGATGTAGGTGGTGCGCGCGATCCCCATTGACTTCTTGCCGTACATCGTCTTTTCCTGCCAGACGCCGTAAGCTTCCAGCGTCTCGTGCCCCGGATCGGAGAGGAGCGGAAAGTTCAATTTGTACTTGTCGCGGAATTTCTGCATGGCCCCCACGGAATCGGCGCTGCATCCTGCGACCTGCGCGTTTGCTTTCTCCAGTTCTTTTTTGGCATCACGGAACTGGTTCGCCTCGCTCGTTCAACCGGGTGTGTCGGCTTTCGGGAAGAAATAGAGGACCAGGTTGTGCCCGCGAAAGTCCTTCAGGCTGGTTTTCTTCCCGGTGTCGGAAAGCAATGAAAAATCCGGGGCCTTGTCGCCAACGTTCAACATGAAATCGCTCCTCTCCGAGCCACCCGGCAATCACGAACCGCCGAGCTCGCGCTTCAAAACCTCCTGCACCACCTGCGCGTTGGCCTGGCCGCGTGTGGCTTTCATCACCTGACCCACGAACCAGCCGAGCGTCGCGGTCTTGCCGCTGCGATACTGTTCCACCTGCTTGGGGTTCGCGGCGACGATTTCGCGCGCAGTTTGCGCGATCTTCTCCGGATCGCTGATTTGCGCCAGACCTTTCGCGGCGATCACCTCCAGCGCGCTCGTTCCGTTCCCGACCATTTCGCTCAGCACGTCTTTGCCGATCTTGCCCGTGATTGTTCCCTTGACGACCTCGGTGACCAATTCCGCCAGATTCGCTGCCGGAACAGTATCCTTCGAAAACGTCTTCCCGTGCTGATCGAGCGCAAACGGAAGATCGTTCAGAATCCAATTCGCCGCGGATTTCGGCTCGCCGCAGAGCTTGGCGACCTCCTCGAAGTAGTCAGCCTGCGCCCGCGACGTAACCAGCAGCGCGGCATCCTGCTTCGGCAGGCGGTATTCGCGAATGAATCGATCCTCCTTCGCCTGCGGCAGTTCCGGCAGCGATCGCCGCACTTCCTCGAGCCAGGCGTCCGGCACCACCAGCGGCGGCAAATCCGGCTCGGGGAAATAGCGATAATCGTGCGCGTGCTCCTTCGTACGCATCGCGTACGTTCGCTGCTCGCGGCTGTCCCAAAGACGCGTCTCCTGCTGGACGTGACCGCCGTCTTCCACGATCTCGATCTGGCGGTCGATCTCATAAGCGAGCGCGCGCTGGATAAAGCGGAAGGAGTTCACGTTCTTCACTTCGGTCTTGGTGCCGAATTTCTCCGCGCCGCGCGGACGCACGCTGACGTTGGCGTCGCAGCGCAGGCTGCCTTCTTCCATGTTGCAGTCCGAAACTTCGAGATAGAGCATGATCGTCTTGAGCTCGGTAAGGTAGGCGTACGATTCCTCGGGCGAGCGCAGGTCGGGCTCGCTGACGATCTCGATCAGCGGCACACCGGAGCGGTTGAGATCGATGTACGACACGCGATCGGAATCGGCGAAACCCTCGTGCAGTGACTTGCCTGCGTCCTCCTCGAGGTGCACGCGCGTGACGCCGATCTGCTTGCGTACGCCGTCCAACTCGATCTCCAGCCAGCCGTGCTCCGCCAGCGGTTGATCGTACTGCGAGATCTGGTAGCCCTTGGGCAAGTCCGGATAGAAATAGTTCTTGCGCGCGAAACGCGAGTACGGATTCACGGTGCAGTTCAGACCGAGCGCCGCCTTGATCGCCATGGTCACGGCGTCGCGATTGAGCACGGGCAGCGCGCCCGGCAGTCCCAGGCACACCGGACACGTGTTCGAATTCGGCGGCGCACCGAAACGCGTCGAGCACGCGCAGAAGATCTTCGATTGCGTGAGCAACTGGACGTGCACTTCGAGCCCGATCACGACCTCGTAGCGAGCGCGAACTTCCGGCGCAATCATCGTTTCAACGGGCATTTGCGTTCCTTGAGCTTTCCGATGCGAGCGATTTCATTATATCCGACGCTATGGAAACATCGGCGAACGACGAACTAAAGCGCCGGCTCGGCGCCACCCCTCGAAAGGTCACTTGATGACGGGTTACAGCCTGCTCCGGCAGACTTTGAGCGTTCGCGCAAATGTGGCCCCCGATCATGACTAAACTGGCTCTCTTTGTGTAGAAAACCCGGTCTTTACGCTCACAGATTGCATCTAAGTACTTTCCCATCAGCAACCTATCGGTTTTTTCACGTAACTATCTTTGCTTTCAATAACCTATCGGGATCCGGGCCCTATGAAAAACAGAAGTGTCTTATTTTCAGTAACCTGCCGGGATCGTCCGTGAAAAAGCTGAGACCTCCACATTCGGTTCCTCCGCTGGGCGCGGGGTGCGGCACCCTCAAAACAGTATTATCCTCCCGAAATTTGGGACACTGGAGAATCGTGAGAAAAGTGGGAAACTTTATTTGCATCTTGATTTCAATGGGTTACATGCGTAAAGGTAAAAAATACCCAATACACGGGGACAACGGCGCCGGGCTGACGCCACTCGGGCAGCGGACGAAGAGCGCTGCGATTGAAGACTGCAACTTAAGGAATTGGAGTCCACAATCCATAGTTCAGGGCGCGTTGCGTTGATTCGCCACTTCGGGGTGCTAAGCTAATCTTGAACGCTAAGATCCGCGACAGGCCTGCATCAAGAATGTGAGCAGGATTCGAGTTTATCGCCTGATCCAAGGAGCAAGGCAGGGATGGCTTAGTGAGCAGTAATTCGTCTTTGTTGACTCCACGTAATTCTAGATGGTGGTGCGTTGCCGCACTTGCGGCTCTGACTCCAGGCGTGCTTGCGCTCAATGCGGTCGAACCGCCCTCAGCCTACGTGCGAACAACGTTCACAATCGAGGACGGGCTTCCCGACAGCAATGTGAACGCGATCGTCCAATCGCAGAATGGCTACCTCTGGGTTGGCACGCAGGGAGGACTGGCGAGGTTCGATGGGCAGCACTTCACGCTGGTTCGCCTTCGCGGCGAGCATTCAAGAGAAGGACAGGTGAACGCGCTGGTCAACGCGCCAAATGGCGACCTGTGGGTTGGAACGGACGCCGGCCTTGCGCAAGTCCCCAGGGAGGCCGTGGATCACTTCGACAGTGGACTGGTTAAGTTCTACCATCTGGGGACCGGACTCAGTGATCAGATCATCTGCCTTCATCTTGACCGCGGAGGCGTCCTATGGGCCGGAACCAACCGGGGGCTATACCAGTTCGACCACGGCCATTTTGTGACTGCGATTCCCGACGAATGGATCACCCGGATCGAGGAGGCCGCCAACGGCCATTTGCTGATCGTTTTCGGTCGAGGGTACAGCGCTCATAACCCGCAGACGGCGCATTCATCCGGCGCGAATTCGCTGGGCAGCACGTTCGCGGAGTGGGACGGCTCGCAGCTCACTTTTCGTCCCGAGCTTTCGCGTCAACTGGGCGTCGAGGAAAATGAGATTTTCCAAGTCTCCGAGTTTCACGCCGGCGTGACGTGGCTCTGCACCGCCGGAGGTGTCGCGCGGCGCGTGAATGGCTCCCTGCAGCGGCTATCCCCTTATGGGGTCTCGCTCAAAAATCCCACTTATCGCGTGTATGAAGATATTCACGGGACTATCTGGGCCGTTACCCAAAAAGGACTCTTCCAGGTCGCAGGCGATCATCTCGAACCGTTTGATCCGGCGTTACTCGCGAGGACGATTTACTGCGATCCGGAGGGCGACCTGTGGATTGGGACCGGCGACATGGGATTGGTGCGCTTTAGAAGGCGCACCATTCAAATGTACACCCAGGCCGATGGGCTGCCGAACGACAAGGTCGAGGCTTTATTAGTGGCCCACGACGGCACTCTCTGGGCGGGCAATAACTGCGGCGGACTATCCCGGTTTGATGGACAACATGTCACGACCTACAGCGAAAAGGATGGTCTGACGAATTCCTGCGTCTGGAGCCTCGCCGAAGACCAGCATCATGACCTCTGGATTGGAACC
>JASHQD010000520.1 GCA_030037755.1 Terriglobia bacterium | reverse complement strand
GTCGAACTACATTCGCGATTTGCTGGTGCAGGCTGGAATCCCACCCGCGAAGATCACCGTCATTCGCGACGGCATCGAAATCCCCCCACAACTGCCGGACTCCACCGCTCGTTCGCGCGCCCGCGAGCATTGGGGCCTCGATCCGGAACCATTTGTCATCGGCCACGCCGGGGCGTTTGCCGCTGAGAAGGGACAGGATGTGCTGCTCGAAGCGGTCTTGAGATCCAATGCGCCGTCGATCGCGACCGCACAGTTGCTGCTCGCCGGCGACGGACCCGAGCGCGGTTCGCGGCGAATGGCGGACTTGCTTGGCAAACTCCAGGGCCGCGTGCGGATGGCGGGCTGGGTCGAAGATCTGACATCGTTCTTCGCGGCGCTCGACCTGTACGTGATGCCCTCGCGCGCCGAGGGCCTGGGCTCGTCGGCACTCCTCGCCATGGCGCATGGCCTGCCCGTGGTGGCCAGCCGTGTGGGCGGTCTGCCGGAGGTCATCGAAGACGGGCGCACGGGATGGCTGGTAAATCCGGGCTCGCCAGCCGATCTCGCCGCAACCCTGGCCGATGCCGCGTCCGACCGCAACCGCCTGCGGCGATTCGGCGAGAAAGCGCGCGAGCGCGCCGCCACGTTCTCCAGCGATATAATGGTTCGACAGACCGAATCGCTGTACCTTCGTCTCACGCAACACACCGAGTAGGGCTAGCCCTTGTGGGTGCCCGCAGGCTCGCGAAAGTCCGATCGATCGAGTTGTGCAGACGGGTGTCGCAAGATGACGCAGACTGTGGCTTACGCTTTCGTCTTTTTCCTCGGGCTCGCCTTTGGAAGTTTCCTCAACGTGTGCATTGTGAGGCTGCCGCTCGGCGTTTCGATCGTGCGCCCGCGTTCGGCCTGCCCGCACTGCCATCATCCGATCCGCTGGTACGACAACATTCCCGTGCTGAGTTACCTGGTCCTGCGCGGACGCTGCCGCGACTGCGATGAGCCGGTCTCGCTGATGTACCCGATTGTAGAGCTGGGAACGGCCCTGTTGCTGCTGGCCGCGTTTCGCATCGATGGCTGGGAATTGAGACTTGCACGCGACGCATTTCTGGTGATGGTTCTCATCGTTCTCGTGTTTACCGATCTCACCGAGCGCAGGATTCCTCATCGCGTGACGGTGCCGGGCATTCTGATCGGCCTCGGCTTCAGTTGGTACGTGCCGGTCGACAGCAGGCCGCTGGTCGAGATCCTGCTGCACTGGGACATAGCGCTGCCGCCGGAAATCACATCCTTCGCCGGCTCCGTCGCGGGCGCAATCGTCGGGGGAGGATTGTTCTACGTGGTCGGCCAGGTCTTCTTTTATTTCGGCGGGCGCAGGAAGCAATACCTTGGTTTCGGTGACGTGATGCTGATGCTGCTGGTCGGCGTTTACTTCGGCATACCGCTTACGTTGATGACGATTCTCCTCGGATCGCTGCTCGGAAGCCTGGTCGCGCTGCCGCTGGAAATCCTGAATCCCAGATTCCGCCGCTTCGCATGGCCTTACGGCAGCTTTCTGGGCGCAGCCGCGATCTACGTTTGTCTCTGGGGGAATTCGCTGCTGCAGGCCTACCTGCGATGGTCGGGTTTCCCCAGCTAAAGGGCGCGCGTTGTAGCGGCGGTGTCCTCACCGCCGGACCCCAGTCACAAATCCCTCGGCGGTGGGGACACCGCCGCTACAGGGCGCTAGGCTCTCGCCAGCCATCGCACAAGATTACGAAAGATCTCAAGTCCATCTTGCGACTCGTGAACCGCGAGCGCCGCGCGCTCGGGATGCGGCATGAGCCCGAGCACGAGACCCGTGCTGTCCGCAGTGCCCGCCACACCACCCGGCGCGCCGCTCGGATTGAACGGATACTCGCTGGTGGGCTGCCCGGCACTATCGACGTAGCGGAAGATCACGCGACCGCCGCAGCCCGCCTCCGCAGACCCCGACAACTGGCGGCCTTCGCCGTGCGCCGAAGGCATTTCGAGCACGCGTCCGCTCAACCCCGCCGTCCACGGCGAATCGTCGCCGCTTACCACCAGGCGCACCATTCGATCCTCGAAGTGCGCCGATTCGTTGTCGAGCAGGCCCATGCCATGCGCGCCTGGCGCGCGGCCCGGCAGGATGCCCGCTTCGCTCAGCACCTGATATCCATTGCAGATGCCGAGCATGGGCTTGCCCGATTCCAGGAATTCCTTGAGCGGATCGCGAAGCTGTGCGACCAGGATCGTTGCAAAGACGCGTCCTGCGCCCATGTGGTCGCCATGCGCGAAGCCGCCCGGAACGATCGCCGCCTGATAGCGGTTGAGCGTGGTTGCGCCGCTGAGTAGATCGTGCAGCAGCACCAGTTCGCTCTGCCCGCCCGCGCGTTCCAGCGCCGCCGCGGTTTCTTCGTGGCAATTCGTGCCCGGCGCGTAGAGAATGGCCGTCACCGCTCGGCTCATCCGACCACCTCGCGAAAAGTTTGTGACCAACGCCGTTCCATCATCGCCAGCGGTTCCCGCAGGATTTCCGCCGTCCCCGCGCGGATCTCGAGCTGCGGCTCTCGAATCACTTCTCCCAGCTCGCGACAGGGGACGCCGGGATCGTCAAGGGCGGAATCGCCCGTCACCTCAATCAACGCCGACCCGATGAACTCACCGAATAGCAGCCCCGCGCGATCGGAGTGCGCGTCGAGATTGATGCGCGCGCCGAGACCGGACCCGAGGCTCGCTTCAAAAATCCGCAGCAGGACTCCGCCTTCGGCGATAGCGGACCCCGAAACGTAGCGGCCGGCGCGATGCCAGGCGAGCAGCGCATCCCAAGTCTTGCGCGTCGCGGCGACGTCATCGCGGACATATAGACGATCGCCGCGCTGACCGTGCAAATCCGCGTAGACGCTGCCGCCGAGCGCGTTGCCATCCGAGCGGCCGGCGATCACGAGCCGATTCCCTGCGCTCTTGAATTCCTTGGTGACCACACGCTTCACGTCGGGGACGCGCCCCATGGTTGCGACGGCCAGCGTCGGGGGCACGTCGATGCGCCGCCCGGACGATTCGAATGTGCCCGAGCTCGAGTCCTTTCCAGAAATAAACGGTACGCCGATCTCGATGGAAAGCTCGGCGATCGCTGACACCATCGCCTTCAGGTCCCACGCGACGTCGGGACGCAGCCGCGGCGTGTAGAAGTTGTCGCACAGCACCATCTCGCGATAATCGACGCCCGCAACCACAGCCTTGGTGATCGCTTCAATCACCATCATGCGAGCCATGGCGGCGGGATCGATGTCGCCGTAGAAGGGATTGAACGCGACCGTGGTCACGAGGCCGTAAGGCTTGCCGCGCACCGGCGCGGAGACCGCGATGTTCGAAGGCATGCGGTGATTTCGCCCGCCATACGGCCCGATCACGGTGCGACCCTGCACGGTGCTGTCGAAGCGAACGCCCGCCGGGCTCTGGTCGGCGCCGTGATAGTGGCCGAGCACGCCGTGAATTGCACGCGACCAGTCGTCACGCGACTCGAGTACCGGCAGGTTGAGACGTTCGAGGCTGCGGACCGGCTTGGCTACATCGGTCGGCTCGATCGGACAGGCGCCCCACAGGAAATCCATCTCAAGATCCGTCACCTCCTGACCCTGCCAGCTTGCCTCGAAGCGCTTGCGATCCGTAAACCGCCCGATGACGGTGTGCGACACCTCAAATCGATCGAGAATAGCCCCGACTTCGGACAGTTTCTCAGGCGCGATTGCCAGAAGCATTCTCTCCTGCGATTCGGAAAGCAGAATCTCCCATGCCGTGAGGCTGTGATCTTTCAGGGGCACGGTGTCGAGCTCGATTTCGACGCCGGTTTCGGAGCCCATTTCCCCAACCGCGCTCGAGATGCCGCCAGCGCCGAGATCGGTGATGGATCGGATCAAGTTCGCGTCGCGCAGCACCGGAATCGCCGTGGTGAACTTGCGCTCGGTGATGGGATGCCCGATCTGCACCGCAGCCGATTCCTTGGCCAGCGTGTCTCCGGTCATGCTGGCTGAACTCGCCGTCGCCCCGTGGA
>JASHQD010000519.1 GCA_030037755.1 Terriglobia bacterium | reverse complement strand
ACCAGAACTCCATTCTCGACTGCAACGGAGCGATATGTAGCCCGGTTGAGCCGGTCAATAAGAGCGTCCCGTCGTGAAGAAGAAGCGCCGGGCCTGAACTTGGAAAGCCATTTATTGCCCCCAACACACGAAACCTACCGGGACGGCCTATGGCGAGTTGCGAGTAGCTGGGGATGATCATCGAGCCGTCGCTCATTTCGAACAGCATCGTGGGCCCGCGAGCCGCAATAGTCTTCGGTAGTGTGGTTGGCTTGCCATCGCCGGGACACTGGTATGAGGCTTCGAAGCCGCTCCGCATCCAAACGCAACGCAGCCGATCGCGCGATACGAGCGAGGCGTCAGTAGCGTAATCGTAACCGATTGATGCCTCGTGATGCTGCACCGCGAGGGCTGTTCCCGGCACCCAACGAATCACGTCATTGGTGCGTAACTCGCAGAAGCCTCCCGGGCACCCATAGAGGATAGACCCGTTGTGGTCCAGTGAGAATTGAACGTAAGGAAAAGAATCCAGGATGGCCTCGGTCCTCCATCCCACCCGGTCGTTGCTGATGCGCACGAGCTCTGCGTCGGGCGCGCCCTTTACTTGCTTCTCAACCGCCGCGAGGAAAACGTCGGGAGCAATTTGCGCGATCCCAGCGACTGCGCCCTTTCTAATGAGGCGGAGCCCACTGTTGTAGAGACGGTAGAGTCCTGAGTCCGAGCTTATCCACAATCCACCGTCAGTGTCCTCGGCCATCCCTGACACCGTTCCCATCATGGAGCTGCCTTTCACGGGCGAGAAAAACCGACTGCCATCGAAATAGAAAAGACCTCCTGTTTGCCCTTCGCATTCGGCAAGCCAAAGGCCTCCACGCGTGTCCTGAAATGGAATAAGGCAGCCCTTTGGAGCGTCTGGACCGCCGATCGGGATAAACGGGTACTGCTGTGCGAATCCCTCGATAGCGGGGAGCGCCAGCAGCAAGCCTATGAGCGTGACAGTGAACCCGGTGAGTCGGCGCGTTGGCGAGTTGCGGTCAGGGGAGCGGTTCATGCCCAAATCAGGATACAGCAACCGCACAAGTCTTCGATTCCGTAGTCCGGTGGCCTTGCACATCGGGCGCATCTTGGGCTGGCGGCCAAGGTTGAGCAAGTCAGCCCAGCCTGGGCATGCTTGTATCTGCGGAAATTCCTACTTAGTATGCCGCCCTCATTCCGGGAATAAATCGACGCCTCCAGATGGCATAACTGAGCCCATATTACGCAGACCGATTTGTGAAGCGGCTCTAACCAGTTGACCGCGCTCAGGCCGCCACAATCCCAAACGGGAAAAGTAAGTGCCGCAGCCAGCCGGGTCAAGGCACTAGCGGAGCGAGACGGTATTTAATCCAGTATTCAGGAGAAAGGGAGGAATCATGGCGATATTACTGCGTAGCGTCAGATACAGCTTGTACAGAGCAGCGCCTTGGAAATCGGTCGTCGCGGTTTGCCTGATCAGCGCGGCCACCGCCCTTCCGGCATCTGCTCAGACCTTCAACTCATTGGCCAGCTTTGACGGAACCAACGGCTACAGTCCGATTGGGCAGCTCGTACAGGGCACCGACGGCAACTTGTACGGAGTGGCGAACTATGGAGGAGCCATTTCGTCTTACGGCGGCACCGTTTTCACAATCACACCGAACGGCACGCTTCAGACTCTGTACAGCTTTTGCACCAAGCCGAACTGTATCGATGGCGCTGAGCCCTCGGCTGCATTGGTACTCGGTACGGATGCCAATTTTTACGGATCAACCTGGACCGGCGGGACTTATCAAGACGGTACCATTTTCAAGATCACCTCGTCGGGCAAGTTGAGGAGCCTGTATAGCTTTGACGGCACCGACGGCGCGAACCCCTACGCCCCGCTGGTTGAGGCGCCCAACGGTAACCTCTACGGGACTACCTATGACGGCGGGCTATACGGCGATGGGACCGTCTTCCGCATCAGTCCCACGGGCGTACTAACAACCCTGCACAGCTTTGACGGTTCGGACGGTTCCCAGCCGGTCGCCGCGTTGGTGGTGGCCCCGAACGGAAATCTCTACGGGACGACTTATGCGGGCGGACTCAACAACGCAGGAACGATCTTTGACATCACTTCAAGCGGGACTTTCACCTCGCTCTATGCATTTGACGTCTCAGACGGACAAGGTGTCCAGGATCTGGTTCAAGCCGCCAGTGGAGTCTTTTACGGCACAACGTTAGGCGGCGGTGACTATGACAATGGCACCGTATTTGAGTTCACCCCGGCAGGGGGTGTGGAGACGCTGTTTAGCTTTGGCGGGACAGACGGAACGTTCCCTGTCGGGCTGGTCCAGGGGACGGACGGGAACCTCTATGGCACGACAAACGCCGGCGGCGCCAATGGCTCCTGCAGCGCCGACGGGTTCGTGGGTTGCGGCACTGAATTCGAAATCACTCCTGCAGGTGTGCTGACTACACTCTACAACTTCTGTTCGCAGGCAGCCTGCACGGACGGCGATCAGCCGCTAGCAGCCCGTGGTAGTAAGGCTGATTTTCACGGTAGCGGGACCGGGGCCGTCTGCGCCTTCCGACCATCTGAACCGCGGGCCCATACTCTCACTCGAGATTGGCGAGCCCAGAGCTCGAGCCCAGAGTCCCGTTAGCAGTCGCAATAAG
>JASHQD010000518.1 GCA_030037755.1 Terriglobia bacterium | reverse complement strand
TCCAACGAAGGCCAGGTGGTTTTGCCCGGCCCCATCCGACGCCGTCTTGGCATTCGTCCGGGTGATCCGCTTGACGCCAACATTGAAGCCGGGCGGATCATCTTGACACCGCGCAACAGGCGTCCGCTGCGCACGAGGATCGTCTCCGACCCCGTCACCGGGGTCCCCGTGCTCAGCGCCGGGCCAAAGGCACCCGCCTTGAGTAGCCGGGAAGTTGAGGAAATTCTTGCAGACTTTCCATGATGTATCTGCTCGACAGTCGCCCGCAGGTTACGGCTTCCAATAAGTCACGGTAAAACTCGTCCCGTCCGACGACAGAAACGACGGTACCGCCTCATCAATATGACTGGTTGACCCAGGTCCATGATGGTGACCCCGGTTGCGTGCTATTATACTGGGATATAACGAAGGAGCGCGATGCATACCACGAATCTGCGAAAGGTTGGCGGCTCGGTCATGTTGGCGGTACCACGCGCCGTGCTGGAGGTTCTACGCCTGCAGGTGGGAACCACGGTCGGCCTGATCGTGGAGCGCGACCGCCTGGTGGTGGCGCCGCAGAAGCGGCCCCGCTACACCCTGAATGAGCTGCTTGCCCAATGCCACCCCAAGGCCCGCCGCAGCAAGGAAGAACGCGAATGGCTGAAGGGCAAGCCCGCGGGTCATGAGCTGATCTGATGAAGCGCGGCGAAATCTGGCTGGTGGGACTCGATCCCGCGGAGGGCCACGAGCAAAAGGGCCGCCGGCCCGTTTTGATCGTGTCGCCGGATGCGTTCAACAGGGTCACCAAGGTACCGGTGGTTCTGCCCATCACCGGGGGAGGCAGCTTCGCGCGCACCGCGGGATTTGCGGTCTCCCTCAGCGGCGCCGGCATCGTTACCACCGGCGTGATTCGCTGCGATCAGCCCCGCGCACTGGACCTCGGCGCGCGTCAGGGAAGAAGGCTGGAGACCGTCCCCGCCGCCGTCCTGGACGAAGTTCTCGCCAAGCTCGCCACAATACTCGAATGACGTCACTCGCGCGTCACGGCTTCCAATAAGTCACGGTGAAGCTCGTCCCATCCGACGACAGAAACGACGGCACCGCTTCATCGATATTCGCTGACGCCAAAACGGAGGCTTTCACCCGGCTCCCGAAGGCGCCGATCGGTCCTGAAGTCGTAGCGTCGGCGGCATAATTGCTGCCTACCGCTTGGGTGAAGTCCGGGCCGAAGCGTACCGCGTTGAAGTCGGGAAGCCCGGCATCACCGTTCGATTCGGCGATCCACTCGGCAGAAGTTCGCCGCGCGCCCGGCACCGGCGAACTCGTATGGTAGGACTCTCCCGTGGCGAGGTTCGTTATGCTGACGACAAACTCGGGAGCCACGTAAACCACCGACGCTGACATACTGTCGCCGGGAGACACGGGAACGCTGGTGATGGTCACTCCGCCTTTCGGGGCGAACTCATACCACGCATAAGAAACAAGGTGGTCGCCATTACACTGCGACTCGGTTCCGGTCTGCTCCACGGTGTCGTTGTCCCACCCGTCAAGCCCCACCCAGAATGACGCCGCCCCATTCGGATTCGCGCTACAGTCCACGCTCGGTACCGTCCACGAGCCGCGAGCCTCGGTGAACCCGGTGCCCACCACAGCGTAACCGCTCCAGTTGCCGCTTTCGAAGATCCTGACGTCACTTCCCCACTGGAAAGGAGCCGGCCCGAAAGATATCCGGGGATGGTGCTCGAGCGGCGAGACTGAATCAAGGGGTGATGGCGATGGTTCACCGGATACCTGCACCTGACCCCAAACGGACGATGCCGTCAGCATCAACAGAATCCCAAAGGCTCTCGATCTCATCCGTTCCTCCGCTCTTCGTCGCCCTTCGTCCTCTTTTCAAAGGGCTGGGCGACGATCCGCTAATCCTTAATTTGCCCGCACCGCCACGTTTAATCTGCGCGAGTTCTTGCCTCACGAGTTTCTCAGAGAAGCTGTGTGTCAAGAGTCGCAATGAAATGAATTCCGGGCACGACCCTTCCAAGCAATTGCCTGTCGTTGGTCAAAAAGAGATCCGTACCGACCTGAGCGGCTGAAGCGAGATGAATAGCATCTGCCGGGCTGACGTGAAGAGTTCCACGGATTTGGGCGTAACGGTCCGCAGTTTCGATCGTAAAGGGAATGATCTCGGCGACGACGTTGCGAAGCAGGCGACGCACGTCATCCACCCTTTCTGCTGCAGCCTTTCGGTAAGGTCCCGCAAGGACCTCGCCCAGAGTGAAGGCGCCGGTAATCAATTGGTCGTGCCGCTCCTCCATCCGACGGTGAATTTCGTCCACCCTTTTCGCAAAAACGGGATGACCTTCAAGCCAGTAGATGAAGAGCATGGTGTCCCAATAAATCCGGCTCACCGGCCCTCCTCCGGCGGGTAAAACGCGCGCCGTTCGTCCCGAAGATAGGCCTCGCCTCCGCCAAGCTCTGCAAAAACATCCTTCAACATCCCGCGCAGCTTCTTCCAGGAATTGTCATGTTCCGAGGGACGATCAGCCTCGACAAACTCATACGTGTAAGTGACGGTGGTGCTCTGTCCAGACTTCGGGCCGGTGGTGTCAGCGAGTCTCAAGCCATTGCTGAGAAGGAATTTGTTCCCCCCCAGCGCGCTGCAAACCGCTGGAACCCGGCCGACCATCTTGAGCTCTCGAACAACGTCGCCTACCCTGATTGAGAACCGTTTCCGGCCTTGTCGGTGCGCTGGCAAAACATATTTCTCCGTAGCATGCATTCGGATTTGATCGGCATTCGCCATCGCTGTTGTTCTCCTCCTATCTAAGAATAGCATAGCATGCATAGAATGCAATCTTAAAGTTTACACTGCCAAGCGTTCGATTCTGATTGACTCCAGCCCTGGACTTCGAGTAGGCTCTAGCCACCATCCCAGCCGGACACATCGCTGCGGACGGTCGAGGTCGCGTTATGCAGAACATCATCCCGTGCTCGTCCTTCCTTAGCTAGCCGTTCTCTACCGCAGGCATTATGCACGACGCCTCAGGCGAGAGAGCGGTACTAAGCCGTTTCCTTTAGCCTGACTGGCGCGTCCAAACGCCGCGGGTGAATCCAGCAACATTCAGCCTTACAGCAGGACTTGAACAGCAAGTCTTGAAGAGATTGCGAGGTTCCCATGGATGCCATGGACACAACCGCAACCCTATTGCAGCCCGAGGCGCAGGCGCAGCCGAGCTTCTGGGCGTCCGTGCGCGAAGCCCTGCGCGGATCGCATCAGGACTTCACCGCCGGCACCCTGAATCGCGCCATTTTCCTGCTCGCCATCCCCATGGTGCTCGAGATGGTGCTCGAGTCGCTCTTCGCCGTGGTGGACGTGTTCTGGGTCGCGCGCCTCGGCTCTGACGCCGTGGCGACGGTCGGCCTGACGGAGTCGATGGCCAGCCTGATCTTTGCCATCGCCATGGGCCTGAGCCTTTCAACGACGGCCATGGTCGCCAGACGCATCGGCGAGAAGGAGCCTGAAGCAGCGGCCGTGGCCGCCGTGCAGGCGATCCTGCTCGGCCTCGGCACGTCGCTCGCCATCGGCCTGCCGTGCCTGTTCCTCGCGCCCCGGCTGCTGGCGCTGATGGGAGCGTCGCCGGCGATCGTCGCCACGGGCTCCAGCTACGCGCGGATTTATCTCGGCGGCATGGGCGTGATCATGCTGCTGTTCCTGAACAACGCCATCTTCCGCGGCGCCGGCGATGCGGCCATCGCCATGCGGCTGCTGTGGGTGTCGAACATCATTAACCTGATCCTCGATCCCTGCCTGATCTTCGGCGTGGGACCATTCCCACGGCTGGGCGTGACGGGCGCGGCGCTGGCCACGTTCACCGGACGCGGCATCGGTGTGCTCGTCCAGTTCTATCGCCTGCTCAAGGGCACGGAACGCATCAAGGTGCTGGTGCGGCAGATTCGCCTCGATCTCGAGGTGATGGGCCGCCTGCTGCGCGTCTCGCTCGGAGGCATCATGCAGTTCGTGATCGCCCATGCCAGCTGGATTGGCCTCGTGCGCATCATCAGCCTGTTCGGTGCTGCAGCCCTGGCCGGTTACACGGTAGCGATTCGCATTGTGATCTTCGCAATTCTGCCCTCGTGGGGACTCAGCAACGCTGCGGCGACCCTGGTCGGCCAAAACCTGGGCGCGGGACATCCCGAGCGCGCGGAGAAGTCGGTCTGGCGGACGGGCCTGTACAACATGATCTTCCTTGGCAGCATCGGCGTGGCCTTCTTGCTGTGGACGGTGCCCATCATTCACCTGTTCACGCACGACCCCGCTGTGGTAGCCGTGGCCACGAACTGCCTGCGCATCCTGAGCTACGGCAATATGGCCTACGCCTTCGGCATGGTGATGCTCCAGGCGTTCAACGGCGCCGGCGACACACGCACGCCGACGGTCGTCTTCCTGTTTGGCTACTGGCTGCTGGAGATTCCGGTAGCATACCTGCTGGCGGTTCCCGCGGGTTTGCACTCGAAAGGCGCGTTTCTGTCGATTCTGATTGCGGAATCGGTGATCGCGGCCACGAGCGCCGTCCTGTTCCGGCGCGGGAAGTGGAAGGAGCAACGCATTTAGTTAACAGTCGACAGCTGACAGTCAACAGCTGACAGTGCAGCACGGCAGATTCTTTTTGCCGGGCAGCGACGAGCGCCGGTGGTCAACGCCGGGCCGGCTCTAGCTCGCCGTGGGCTGTTAACTGTAGACTGTCGACTG
>JASHQD010000517.1 GCA_030037755.1 Terriglobia bacterium | reverse complement strand
GTTCTGGCCGAGATGCGACGCTTCGCCGGCTGGCGGCAGATCACGATTCCTCTCGTCGCGGCGGCGGTCTTCCTGGATGTTGCGGGCGGCCATCCGTTGCTCGTCTTCACCACCTCGGCGCTGGCACTGCTTCCGCTGGCCGGCCTGCTCGGACACGCCACGGAGGAGTTGGCAGTGCACGTCGGCCCCGCAGCGGGCGGATTGCTCAACGCCACCCTCGGAAATCTCACTGAACTCATTATCGGCGTGCTGGCGCTCTCACGCGGCGAAGTGGAGGTGGTGAAGGCTTCCATTACAGGCAGCATCATCGGCAACCTGCTGCTGGTTTTTGGCCTGGCTGCGTTCGTGGGAGGAATAGGGCGCCAGAAACTGAGCTTCAACGCGGTCGCCGTCGGCGCCAATGCCTCGATGCTGTTTCTGGCGGTGGTGGCGCTGGTGATGCCGGCGCTGTTCCAGCTTTCAGTCTTTGGATCGTTCGAAGCGAGCGGCCGCCGCATCGAGCACCTCAGCTTCTGGGTGTCCGGTGTGCTGCTGACGAGCTACGCCGCCAGCCTCTTCTTCATGCTGAGAACCCATCGCCGCCTCTTTCGCGGCGAAACGCCGGAGCGTTCTACGATCGGCCGCGCCGCGGCCACCACATTGCTCGCGTTCAGCGCCATCCTGGTGGCGATTGCAAGCGAACTCCTGGTAGGCCAAATCGAGTCGGTCACCACCTCATTAGGCTGGACGCAACTTTTTGTCGGCCTGATTGTGGTCGCGACGGTCGGCAACGCGGCCGAGCACTCGACAGCCATTCTGGCGGCGCGCGACGGGCGCATGGATCTGGCACTGCACACGGCGGTCGGCAGCAGCACGCAAATCGCACTGTTCGTGGCGCCCATCCTGGTGGTGCTTTCCCCGGTGCTGGGCGCTCCGATGTCGCTCGTGTTTCATCCGCTCGAAATCGTGGCGATCATTCTTTCGGTCGGCGCCGTAGTGGTGGTGGCGATGGACGGCGAGACCAACTGGCTCGAGGGGCTGATGCTGCTCGGCGTCTACGCAATTCTTGGCGTGTTCTTCTATGTGCTGCCGGGATCCTGACCGTCGTCCGGTGGTGATTCAGTTTGACGTCAGGGTGAATAGCACAATCTTTGTCGATTCGCAGTGACCCACATCACAATCGCTCAAAAAATAAAGTTTCTCACTATTCTCACTTTTCTCCATTGTCCCACCCCGATGTGTTGAGCTGGGGATGGATCCGTGAGCCGGCCGGCTTGTTGGGCTTGAGCCCACCGGATCGCGGACCGTCAACTGCGAACTGTGGACTGTCAACTGTTGACGGTCAACCGTCGACGGTCGGCTGTCGACTCTCGACCTTCGACTTTTCGACTTGACGAGGAGCACGACCATGATCAACCTTCAATTTCTCGCTCGCGGCTTCACCCCGCGCCCGAAGCGGAAGTACACCGTCACCGAGCGCGTACTCGCCGCCAACCGCGCCAATCTCGCGCTCGCCAATGCCGTGCCATCTGAAATCCGCTTGCGCTCCACCGAACGGCGGCGCCAGGCCGGCCGTCGCAACCTGCAGCTTGCCCTGATCGCCAAGAAACGCGACCGATCGCTCCACTACGCGTCCTCCTTCCGCAACGGCTGGTACGTCGCCGACCCCGAGCGCGCGCTGGCGCTGCTGGGCGCGACGCCCGAGGAGTACCATCGTCACCTGCAGGCGTGGCGCCGCGAGGTCGGTCCCCGGAACAAGACCGAAGCGAAGCTGGCGCACGCCATGGGCATGCTGAGCTGGCGCTGGATCGCCGGCGTGCGGCTGGAGTGCGACCTGGAGACGCTGAAGATCAACCACGCGCTCCAGGAACTGGCGGCGGCGCGTGCCGGTGGCGCGGTCACTCCTGGCGGTGCTCCGGATGCAAGGCCCGTCACCGCCGCGCAGTTGGCGTGGCTGGCCTGCGTCGTGGACGATGCGCTGGGCGGCTGGGTGAACCTCGATGCGCCCCTGGAGAGGATCTCCGGCCGCATGCTGCGCTTGTGGCAGGAACTGCTGAATGGGCGCGGCGGGCCCCGGCTCGATCTCAAAATATTGCGATGCCGCGGCCACCGGCAAGCGGTGGTCGTCGAGCACTCGATGCATTCGGCGTATGAACTGGCCGCACCGTTCGAGTCGTGCCGCCGGACAGAGGCCACGGTCTGCCCGAACCCCCGCGAGATCCTGCCGGTGGAACAGTGGGCTGGCAGCCGGTCAGGAGTTGACAGTCAACAGTCGACCATCGACAGCCGGGAGGCCGAAGAATGCGGCGAACGGGGTGCGAAGGCATCGACCGAACGCGGCTCGGCGCGCCAGGCCTTCCTTGCCGAGGCTCGTCGATCCGACCTTGCTCGGCTGCTGGAGGCGCGGCGCCGGGGTTGGGAATTGCCGGGCCGTTTCGAGGACTTCCTCCGGACGGTGCAGGCGGCCATCGGCGGACCGGGGAGCGCGGGCATCCGGGCCGCTTCGTGTCCGGCGGGGGTCGCCAATCCTCCAGCCGATTCGGAGGGCCCGGCCGCGCGGCGCTGGGAGCGCCGCGTACGGCTGTTCGCGCGCGCCGTGTGGAAGGCGCTGGACGGCCTGAAGCGCCATGCCGAGGGCCTGCTGGAGTTTCTCAGCCGGCGGCTGGGAAACTATGCAGCTAGCCTATGGCCCGAATGGTGGCCCCGGTCGTTTTACTGGGGTGTGCGGTCCGCGCACCGCATGGTCGGGGCCCTGGGGGGCGGCCCGATGGAAGGGCGGGGGCTGTCCCGCGGCGAGGACCTGGCGGACCTTCATTTTGAGCAGCGCATGAGGTTCGGGCGTGATCTCTACGGCCGATGGCGGCGGTGCCAGGCGGCTATCGCGGTGATGACGGGAAACAGGGAATGGGGAGTCGGGTGAGTAGCGACGAACTCCACAGTCGACCGTGGACAGTCGACAGGATAGGAGTCGGGAGTAATCCCATAGCGATTGGCGAGTAGAGAATAGGAGGTCGACAAGGTCGACAGTCGACGGTTAACAGTCCACAGCAAGACCGGCAAAGATATGAAGCTGAGCGGCTGCCACACCACCGAGCCAGATTGCGGTGGGCATGAGCGACCGGAAATGGTGACTGTGAACTGTCGACTGTCGACTTTCTCCCAATCCGCAATTGGACGTCAGGGATGTCGCCGCGTGCTACCATTTCTTTTTACAGAGGACTTCACCATGAAATTCCGTCATCAACGCCGCTACCGGAGCCTGGCAGCGCGGCACGATCGCAGGCGCGATCTGATGAGAACGGCGGCGCTCGCGGCGCTCGCGTTGACGCTGCTCGCGATCACCTGGCGCCTGGCATTTTCCCTCCCCGCTGCAGCGGTGAGGACACCGCCGCTACAGCGGGACAGCACGTCATCCGCGTTCTCCGCCCAACAATTCCTTGACCCCATCAAGTACCTCGCGAGCGACGACCTCCGCGGGCGCGGCAACGGGACGGCGGAGCTCGACAAGGCGGCGCACTATATCGCCGACCATTTCCGCGCGGACGGCCTGAAGCCCGCCGGCGACGATGACGATTATCTGGAGCACTACCAGGTGACCGTGGGCGCGGAGCTGGGCAAGGCGAATTCGTTCACGACCGAGTTCGCCGGTACCCATCAGGCGTTCACCCTAAGCCAGGATTACATCCCGCTAAGCTTCTCCGAGGACGGCCATTTCAAGGGCCAAGTGGTGTTCGCTGGATATGGGATCACCGCGCCCGAGAACCACTACGACGACTACCAGGGCATCGACGCCAAGGGCAAATTTGTCCTGGTGCTGCGCGACTATCCCCAGGAGAACGATCCCAAGAGCGCCGGCGCGCAGCTGGCCACGCGCGCGGACCTCGTCAGCAAATCGATCAACGCGCGCAATCACGGCGCCATCGGCATAATTCTCGTGAACGACACCGCGAACCACGAGGGCCAGCCGGATACGTTGATCAAGTTCGGCGAGCTCGCCGGGCCTGACGCGTTGAGCATTGCGGCCGTGCAGGTGACGGCGTCGCTGGCCGACGAATGGCTCAAGCCCACCGGCCACACGCTCGCCGACCTTTCGGGCGCGATCAACAAGGACCTGGCCAGCCATTCCCTGCAGCTGACTTCGAGCCCGCTCGTGACGCTGGACGTGGACGTCGAGCGCATCCGGAAACCGGAATCGAATGTGATCGCGATGCTCCCGGGCAGCGACCCGGCGCTGGCCTCCGAGTGTCTGGTGATCGGCGCGCACTACGATCATCTCGGGCTTGGCGATCAGCACTCGCTCGCGCCCAGCCAGATCGGCCAGATCCATCATGGCGCGGACGACAACGCGTCCGGCACGTCGGCCGTGCTCGAAATCGCGTCCTACTTCGCGCATCGCAGCCCGCCGTCGCGCCACACCGTGGTCTTCGTCACCTTCGCCGGCGAAGAGCTGGGATTGCTCGGATCGAACTACTACACGGAGCATCCTCCGGCGGCGTGCCCGATGAGCCAGACCTACGCCATGATCAACATGGACATGGTCGGACGCATTCGCGACAACCGGCTTTACGTGGGCGGCGCGGGCACGTCACCGGGATTCCAGAAGCTCGTCGAGAGCGCGAACCAGTCGGATGCTGCGGGGCACTTCGCCATCAGCTTCTCGGCCTCGGGTTATGGCGCGAGCGACCATACCTCGTTCACCATCAAAAGCGTCCCGGTGCTGTTCTTTTTCTCCGGACTGCACTCCGACTATCACAAGCCGTCCGACACCTGGGACAAGATCGACGCCGCGGCGGGCGCGCGCGTGGCGGAACTCGTGGCCGACACGGCCGTCCTCCTCGATAATCTCAACGAGAAGCCGCAGTACGTACGCGTGGCCGAGCCTACACCATCGGCCGCGGGCGGAGGCAGCGGCTACGGGCCCTATTTCGGCTCGATTCCCGACTTCGGACAGGTGGAACACGGCGGCGTGAAGTTCGGCGACGTCCGCGACGGCAGCCCGGCAGCCAAGGCGGGATTCAAAGCTGGGGACGTCCTCGTCGATTTCGGGGGCATGAAGATCGATAACCTCTACGATTTCACTTATGCCCTGCGCGCTCACAAGCCCGGCGACAAAGTCATGGTCACGGTGCTGCGCGGG
This sequence comes from Terriglobia bacterium, assembly GCA_030037755.1. Lineage (GTDB taxonomy): Bacteria > Acidobacteriota > Terriglobia > UBA7540 > UBA7540 > Gp13-AA77. The sequence continues at coordinate 422 of JASHQD010000517.1, read as the reverse complement.
GGGAACAAAGTGACGAGCGAGGTCACGCTCGAGGTGCGGAAGTGAGTGCGCCACAGAATATTGTGACGAGGTCTGCTGTAGCGGCGCTCTATGAGCGCCGGTTTTCCCAGGAAACGCACGCCGAAAGGGCGGCGCTCATAGAGCGCCGCTACAGCAGACGTCACTATATTGGTGATGCTCGATAAGGGGTCCAGGATGAGCGGACGGACCAGGGCGGCGCGGATTCTGGTTGCGATGGGCAGCATTGTGCTCTTTGCCAGCGCCGCGATCCACTGGTTCGGCCCCTACCCGGCCCTCACGAGCGCGCTCGCGGCGTCGAATCTGGACGTGCACCTGCAGGCCGCTCTGCGCGCTGTTTTTCTCATGGTGGGATGGGACTGGGTCGTAATCGCGATTGTCGCGCTACTCGCTGCTCTCACCGA
>JASHQD010000516.1 GCA_030037755.1 Terriglobia bacterium | reverse complement strand
GCGAGCGCTCTCCAAGGCACGCACCACGTCGGCCGGCTTTACATGCCGGCCGCGAATATCGTTGAGCCAGCCGTCGTTGGTCTCGCCCACCAGAGGATTGATGGAGCGCACCTCTTGATTACCGGGCAGGGCCAGCATCCAATCCACCAGCGCTGCCGCCGCGTCCCAGACGCTGAGTGTGTTGGTGAGCAGAATCGGCGTCTCGAGCTGGCCAAGCTCATTGACTTGCGTAGAGCCGAGCAGTTTTCCGAAGGCGTTGTAGACGTAGACTGCCGCCGCCACTTTGTCCTGGAACATATTGCCTTCGTGCGGCGCGATGGCGGTCACACCGGTGCGGACGTTCTCGCCCTCGATGATCGTCACTTGCCCGACCTCGACGCCCGCGACGTCCGTGATGGCATTCGTCGGTCCCGGATCGTAGATTCCGATCTTGATTCCGAGATCGCGCGTCCGTGGACGGACCGTGCGGCCGGGGCCTTCCTGCGGCAGCGCTGGAGAAGCGAGCGCGAGTGCAAGGGTTCCGATCGCGATGACTACAAGTCGACAGTCGACAGTCAACAGTCGACAGTGAACGGCTCGGGCAGGATTATGAAGGAATCGATTCATGTCATGAACCGAAGGAGGTTTTAAATACCCTGTGATTCATCCGAATGCAATTGATCCGGCGAGAATCTCGTGCAGTTCGCCGGCATGGAGCGCGATGGGATTGCTCTTTGTGCTGCTTGCCCTGGACGCCGCTTCGACAAGTGCAGGGGCATCACCCTCTCCAATTCCGTAAGACCCGAGCGGCGCGATCTCCAGCTCGCGGCACAGCTCGCTTACCCACTGGGCTCCCTCTTCAGGCAGAGCATCCGCCTTGCCGGTGAGAACGCGCGCGACGGTTCCGTAGCGTTTCAAGGACTCACTCTCAGGCGCGCGCTCGCGCAAGGCTTGAATGCTGATCGCCATCCCCTGCGGGAGCAAGGCAGCGCAGACGGCGCCATGCGGCGCCGAAAACATCCCTCCGATAGGCGCGGCGAATCCGTGCACGATCCCGAGGCCCGCGTTCGCCAGCGCCAGTCCACCGAGCAGGCTGGCCAGTGACATGTCCGTCCGTGCTTCAATGTCATCGCCATGATGATAGGCGCGGCGCAGCGACCGGCGGACACATTCCAACCCTTCCAGGCAGAATCCATCGGTCAGGACGTTGGCACGCACGGAAACGTAGGGCTCAATCAACTGGGTGAGGGCGTCGAGCCCGGTGCTGGCGGTGATCGCCGGGGGCAAATCCCGCGTCAATTCGGGATCGACGACTGCCAGAAGCGGCAGCATCAGTGGGCTTCGCATGCTTACCTTGGCCCGGTGTTCCGGCGAGCCGAGGACCGCGTTGCGAGTAACCTCAGAACCGGTGCCCGCCGTCGTTGGGATGGCAATGAAAGGAGCGGAGCGGCAGTGCAAAAGTTGGCCGAGGCCGACAATCTCGAGATAGTCCAGCGGCTCGCCCGAATTGGCAAGCAGGGCGGCGATGGCCTTGCCGGTATCCAGCACGCTGCCGCCACCCAGTCCGATGACCAACTCGCACGACTCTCGTCGGGCCAGCGCAAGCCCCGCGCAGACCACGTCGATCGTGGGCTCGCCTGCCACGGCGAACATCTGGCACGAAACGCCGGCAGTTTCGAGCTGCTTCACCAGCCAGGCGGCTGCGTCGCCGGACCGTCTGGTCACGACCAAAGCCCGCCTTCCGATCTCCCTGGCGGCAGGCGCCACCGCGTGCACCGCGCCGGCTCCGAAGACAATGCGGCCGGACGTCGCGAATTCGAAGTCCATGGATCGCCTCACCAGCCTTCGTCGGCGGGAAACACGGCGTGATAGATGACCCGAGTGCGGGGTTCCGCCATCAGGCTCTCGGCCCGATCCCGCCACGTCCGGTAGTGAACCGTCTCTCGGTGAGAGGCTTGGGCGTCAATGTTACGGTACACCTCAACCAAAACGAAACGCGTGGGATCATCTTGCTGCTGCAGCACGTCGAACCGGGCGATACCGGGCTCTTTCACGCTGTTCCGCGCGTTCTCGGCGGTAGCCTCCTTAAAAGCTTCGACGAATTCTGGTTGCACTCGGACGTGAACCTGGACGATCAGCATGGCGCTCTCCTGCTGTAGCGGCGGTGCCCTCACCGCCGATTCGCGACGTCACCTCGGCAGTATACGTCAAGCCGGACCGCACTGCTCACCGGGCCTGAAGCGGCGGCGGCGGTTCTTCGTGGCCCGTTGTCAGTTTACCCGCTCTGCCGACCACGACCTACGTTTTCCGTGCCTTGACAGGAACCAACGGGAGGAGTTAACTGGCCCTTAAGGCTACGATGATCGAGCGCAGCGGGCGGGGTACAACGACAGCTTCGGCATGTTTCCGTGAGCCTCTGCGGCAGAGCCTTGGATCCTGCGAGCCGTGATTGCCGCGCCTGGGACAGGCGCGCTGCACCGCCCCGAGACCGCTTACGATCCGCTCAGGTTCTGCGCGCGCGAGGGAGGCGCCATGAGCCGGCCAACTTCAAGTCGAGAATCGAAGGGCCGCGATACGTTCGCTCTTGCCCGGCTTGTCTTCGCCCTGAGGAGCATGCGACATGAATATTGATCCGTCTGCTCGAGGCTCGTCGCGCGTGCTGCTGTGCGCGGCAGCCGTGACTGCGCTCGGCTTCGCGGCGGTATCCAGTCACACTAATTCTCAAGTGCGGGCCCAATCGGCTCCGCAGGCTGCGACGGCCGATTCGGTCACGACAGTCCACCTTGACGTGACACCGGAGCACGTCCTGAACACGATCTATCCCGACACGGCCACGGGCGCGTGGATGGACGATCTGACCAAGGCGCAGGTGGACAACCTCAGCAAGCCTGAGACGATTCAAGGGGTCAAGAATCTTGGTTGGGGCTCGATCACCATGCGCAATAACAGCGAGCTGCGGCTGAGCGCGTGGCATTGGAATCCGAACGGCACGTGGAGCGACCCGGCGGCGAAGAGCGGATATTTCACGGGCAGCTCGGATTCCGGCGAACCGATCCACTATGGTTATTCCTATTCGTTGCCCCATCGCGACTTCATGACCAGCGGCGACGAGCCTCTGGTGGAGGGACCTCAGAGCTACTGGAAGAGCAATCCGTACCTGACCAGCCATTTCACCGGCGAAAGCGACGCGCTGCACCCGCAGTGGGTCGTGATCGATATGGGCGTGGCGCGGGCGGTCGACGCGATCCATATCCAGTGGGTGAATCCCTATGCCGTCACTTACGTGGTGCAGTACTGGATCGGCGACAGCAACGCGCTCGACTGGGACATGGGCCCGAATGGCGTCTGGAAGCCTTTCCCATCCGGTACGGTAACGGACGGCAAGGGCGGCGACGTGCATCACACACTCAGCGATAAGCCGATTACCGCCCGATTCCTTCGCGTCCTGATGTCGAAATCGTCGGGAACCTGCGACACCCACGGGTCAGGGGATATTCGTAATTGCGTAGGCTACGCGCTTCAGACGCTGTCCGCCGGGAAGATGGACGCCGCCGGGACCTACTCGATTGTTTATCCGGCGAACGGCGTGGAGCCGGGGCCTTCAAAGCCACACGAGCGACGTCATCACGGTGGCGGAGCCCCGGAGGCGTTTCCCGGTTCGGCGGAAGATACTGCCGGGTCTTTCTGCGCGTCCTCGATCGATCCCTGGCACGGGTCCGATAATCTGATCACCGGCGGCCACGATGAATACAACGGCATGGACAATTTCTTCACCAGCGGATTGACCATGGGGCACCCGGCGCTGGTTCCGGTCACCGTGATTTATGGCACGCCCGGCGATGCCGCCAACGAGGTGGCGTATATACAGAAGCGCGGCTACCCGGTGGTGGGAATCGAGATGGGCGAGGAGTGCGATGGCAAGCACACCATGCCGGAAGATTACGCCGCGCTTTACTGCCAGTGGGCGGACGCCATCCACAAGCTGACTCCGGATGCGAAACTGGGCGGTCCGGTCTTCGAAGGCGTTGATAAAGACATCACCCTCTGGGCGGACGACCGGGGACGCGTGTCCTGGATGGCCAGGTTCATCGATTACCTCAAGGCTCACGGACATCTCAGGGACCTTTCGTTCATGTCGTTCGAACATTACCCATTCATGGTCAATGGAGGCAGTCCGCCGGATGAGTGGGACACGCTCTACGTCGAGCCGGGGATTATGAAGCACGTTTTGCGCATGTGGCGTGAGGACGGCGTTCCGCAAGACGTGCCACTGATTATTTCCGAGAGTGGCATCACGGCCGGCGGAAGCAGCCATGGCTACCTGGGCGTCACGGGCCGCGCCATCTGGGAATGCGACGCCTTCGGGACATTCTTTGCCGGCGGGGGCAAGGCGTTTTACCGGCCCGCGATCAACAATGGTGCCGGCGATCGCTGGAATTATGGCGGCGGACCCAACGGCGGCGGCACCTACGGCACGCCGGAATACACACCCTTCACTTCGGCGCACATGATCAACTTCGAGTGGCTGCAACATGGGGGAGGAGCAAACGAAATCTTCCCCGCTTCGGCCGCCCTGGTGGACTCTGACGGTCGCACCGTGATTACCTCGTACGCGGTGCATCGTCCGGATGGAGACTGGTCGCTGATGCTGATCAATCATGACCTGCACTCGTCGCATCAGATTCGACTTGTTATCGACGATGCCAGCCACGTGGAGCATTCCTTCGAAGGGCCTGTTGCACTCGTGCAGTACTGCAACACGCCGGGCGAGAACAAGAACACGACCGTGACTCCGGCGGCCGACGGCGTGTACACGTTACCCATCGGATCGATAACGGTGATTCGGGGAAAGTTGCAATGAGTTTCTGATGCCGAACGAATACGCGTTCGAGATGGCCACCTCCGCCATCCGGGTCGGCGCCGGGGTGACGGGCGAAGTGGGCGCGGAGTTGGCGGACCTCGGCATACATCACGTCCTCGTTCTGACGGATCCCAATGTGCGCGCCCTTCCGCCCGTTGCCAGGGTGCTCGAATCCCTCGAAAATCACAAGATCCACTTCGAGATTTTCGATCGCGTGCGCGTGGAGCCCACGGACGAATCGTTCCTCGACGCCGCGTCGGCAGCGGGAGCCGATGGGTTCGAGGCCTTCGTCGCGGTGGGCGGCGGTTCAACCATCGACACCGCGAAGGCGGCCAATCTCTACAGTTGTTATCCCGCGGATCTCCTCGATTACGTCAATCCTCCCATCGGAAAGGGCCGGCCCGTCCCCGGTCCGCTCAAGCCTCTGATTGCGATCCCCACCACGGCGGGCACCGGCAGCGAAACAACCGGTGTGGCGATCTTCGATTTCGTCTCCATGCATGCGAAGACGGGGATCGCGCATCGGCGCCTGAAACCGACGCTCGGCCTGATCGACCCGGAGAATACCTGGACAGTGCCGCCGACGGTGGCGGCGTCCGCCGGGCTCGACGTGTTGAGCCATGCGATCGAGTCTTACACTGCGTTGCCATTCGAACAGCGCCCCCGGCCGGAGCGCCCGTTATTGCGTCCTGCCTACCAGGGTTCCAATCCCATCAGCGACGTTTGGAGCCTGGAGGCGCTTCGGTTGGTTGCGACTTACCTGCGGAGGGCAGTCGCTGATCCGGCTGACCACGAGGCGCGGGCCTCCATGCTGCTGGCCGCCTCGTACGCCGGGATCGGATTCGGTAATGCCGGCGTTCATTTGCCTCACGGCTTGTCTTATCCGGTATCGGGGCTGGTGCGAGACTATCGACCATCGGGCTACGCGGTTGAACACCCGCTGATACCGCACGGCATTTCGGTGATCGTCAGCGCCCCGGCGGTCTATCGATTCACATCGCCGGCCTGCCCCGAACGTCATCTTCGAGCGGCGGAGGTGCTTGGCGCCAAAGTAGACGGCGCGCAGCCGTCAGACGCCGGAAAGATTCTCGCGGATCGAATCATCGAGTTGATGCGCGATCTCGGAGTTCCTAACGGCCTCCGCGAGCTTGGGTATCAATCCGAGGACATCCCGGCGCTCGTGGAAGGCACTCTACCGCAACACCGCGTCACCAAGCTCTCGCCCCGCCCTGCCTCGCCTGACGACTTGAGCCGGATCCTGGAAGAATCCATGGTGATCTGGTGACGATGCCCGGCCGCGCTCACGCTGGACGCGCAAAGCTCCCAGGACTTTTGGACGTGCCTTGGAACTCCGGTTTGCGCTCGGGGCTTCCCTTGGCGAGCGCGCGTCGCACGCCTTCGGCGTCAAAGTCCCCGGTGTAGACGGGAGTGCCGGGCTGCTGCCGCCAGGAGTCATCCAGGCCACCGGCATCGACGGGGTCAAATCCAAGCTCATCGACGAGTTTCATCACAACGCTTTTGGCCTGGCTGTCATCGCCGGCAACCGGCAGCGCGATGCGATGAGGTGTGCCGGCGGGCCGGCCCAAATCCATGAGGTGCTGAGCGTAGATGTTGTTGAACGCCTTCACCACCGGCCGCCCCAGGTTGCGCTCAACCCACCGGCTCTCCGTCATGCCCGCTTCGATCTCGTCAATCCGGCCATCGCGCTGGCGCGGGTAGTAGTTGCCGGTGTCCACCACCCCCACCTCACGGGGGACGCCGCTGAACAGGTCCTTGGGCAGATTGGGGATCTTCGCCTCGGGAATTGTTACCACCACCAGGTCTCCGGTCCGAGCCGCCTCCTCCACAGTCACCGCCTTGGCGCCGGTCTCCCGAGCCAATGTTGCGAGCGTCTCGGGTCCGCGGGAGTTGGCTACCGAGACTTCATGTCCAAGTTGCGAAAGCCTCCGCGTGAGCGTGCCGCCGATCTGTCCTGCGCCTATGATTCCAATTCGCATTTCATCCTCCTGTGCTGGATTGCACTCTTGTTGGATGCCGTCGTCTTTACTCTGTCGCGCTCAAAATCGCGGCGGTGAGACAAAGGCCTCGCGTGATAGGCGAGCGGCTTCGCGGAGGAGAAGAATGGCTATTACTATTCGAGGCGCCGAGCCAGCCCCCGCACCGCTGAATGTTGGGGCAAACCCTTCTTGATGATCTGCAGCTGGAAGGTGTAGACAAGGTCTTCGGCGTGCCCGAAGCAGGCCTCGCGAATCTCCTGGCCGTCTTGAATCGTAGCGCCGTCCTTCACGGCGGCAGAGCCGCAAGTTCCCCCACAGATTCCAGAGCCCGGCGCTGCCTCAAGGCCGCTTACGTCGATGCCGTGCCCGCTTTGGGGGACGACTGCTTTTCAGTCAGCTTGTCCAAGGCCGATTGCATTTGCTGCACCCAGCCGGCCGTCTCGGACGCCAGTGTGTTCTCCGTCTGATCGACGAGGAGGTCGATATTGGTTCGCCGGCTCTTTTCCCACCGCGAGAGAGCCTTCCACCACGTTTCGATGTTCTTCAGGCTGACCAGCGCCTGGTTGTATTGGACGAGCGACGTTTCAACCTGGTCGGTCTGCAGCTTGGTGGTGAGCGCCGTGACGATGGCGGTGGTCAAGGCGACCCACACATCCAGTTTGATCGCGGCCAGGAAGGTTCCCACGCCTCCCACAATATAAATGAACAGCTGCATCGAGGTGAGTTGCTTCGAGAGGCTGCGCGTTTTTTTGACGAAATATCCTGCCTGGTCGCGCAGGCGCGCCTGGATATACTCCTCGGGCGCGAGAAAGGTCGCTCGGGTTTGATTTCCCGGCGGCTGCTGGACGAGGCTGGCTTTGTTCACCTCGCTCTGCTCCAGCGCCGAGGTAATGTCCCGGATTTTCGCGGCCAGCTTCGATTCGCGCGAAGTCTGCACGCACTGGGCGTCGCTGTACACGCCTGCCTCGGCCCGGAACCGGAAGATCTCGCGCTTCAGCGCTTCGGCGGCCCCGCGAAGCAGGATCCATTTGTTGCCGTCGCGGAAGTGGCTGTTGTAGGCCGCGATGATCGAGATGGTGATGGGAACCAGAATGACGACCACATGGATCCCCTGGTGCGCCCAGGGCGGTGGCCAGGAAACCGGAATAACCTGGGCCAGAATCGCGAATAGCGCCGCCACGACGGCGAGAATGATGAGCGCAAGTTCGATGTGCCGGAAGCGGCTCTGCTCAGCGATTGCGGCAGCGTCGATGTTGTCAAACCGGTGCCAGGCTTCGGCGAGCAGGGCGGCCGCGGCTTCCGACCTCGGTTCGATCCGCCCGAGGATGATTCGGTTCAGATCGTCCACGCTCGCGTCGAGCGCCGACAGATAAACGTTCGCGGTCTCGACAATCTGCCGCAGGTCGGGATCGGCCGGTGTCGGCGGCAGGCTTCCGTCCTCTCTCGGCGTTAGCGCGGCGGCGATGGCGTCGGCAAGCCCTCCCGTGCCTTTCAGGACCAGGACGGGCCAGTTCCTTTGCGCCGCGCGGATCACAGCTTTCTTCTCCGGCTGGCCGCCCCCGAAGAGGATCACCAATGCCGGCTTCCGATTGGCGCCGTCCTGGATCAGGCAGTCCGCAATCTGGAACAGGTACTTGACGTAATCGGACCAGGAGGCAGGCAGGCGCAGCACGAACTGATGGTTGGGGTCGATATCGGTGGGCTGGCGGTCGTGGGGCGCCACCGCCAGCAGAGGCGCCATTCGATCCTGGTCCGCTGCCGCCTGGCCGACAAGGCTGGCGCAGCACGACGCGCGTCCGTCATCTGCTATAAGGGCGCCCGGGTTGAGAGCGATGGATGCGATGACGCGGCTGCAGATCGATCGCACCTGGTCGTTGAGCGCTGAATCGAACTCGCCGAGAAGGAGGATCAGAGGCCGTGGAGTGAGTTTGAGCGCTTGAATGCTGTCCGAGAGCGGCTTCGTCGCATCCAGGTCGATGATTTGCTGGCTCATGGTGTCGGGTAAGATACCACAGAATTGGAAATGACTTTCGGCCGCGTGAGGGTGGCCGCGTCCTCCGAGCGTTATCATAGAGATTGACGCGGAGAGGCAGGAGCAACGTGACAACCTATAGTCCACAGACAATCGACACTTCGCATATCGAGGTGCCGCCGGACCTCCGTGAGCTCATCGAGAGACTCGCTGAGAACAACCACGACCACTGGGCCCGGCAGCGCATCGATGAAGGCTGGCGTTATGGTCGAAGCCGGAACGATGACAAGAAAGAGCACCCCGATCTGGTTCCCTACCACCAGCTGCCGGAGACGGAGAAGGAGTACGATCGAAAAACGGTGGTTGAGGCGCTTAAGGCGATCATGGGATTGGGATACGAGGTAAAGAAGATGTTTTAGTAACTAACGGGGAGCCACGAATGGGTGATGGGATGACTTGGCCCGCAAGGCCCAGACCGTAAGTAGCCGTGGGTGCAACCCACGGACAGGGGAAGCACAAAAAAATGGATAATCAACCCCGGAGGGGTTGACCCCACCGGCCGGTCGTGCGGGCATGCGCGCGCACTGTCCGGCCCCGCTGGGGCCGAATTGTCAAATGCGTCGGCGATCCGCAGGCTGACGCCTGCGGCTACTCACGGCTGTTGCCCTTCGGGCAACGCAAGCAACGAACCGACAGCGCCAACCGCAACCGTCAACCGTCAACCGACAACCGGGAACCGACATCCTAATCTATAAATACTACCCCGCCGTAGCCTACATGACAGTGTTGTGTTGATTGGACTGTAAGCTAATGGCGCGTCAAGACTTATGCCCATTTTGCGTGCGCTTTTTGTGGGCCAGTCTGGAAAATGAAACCGGCGGGGCAGGCTGCGCCAGAGATTTCCACAGGGTAAGCTAAAGAAACTAAATCGCTAAAAAAATTGTCTCACTTTTCTCATTTTCACCCTCTGTCCCATTCTGATATGCCAAACTCCAGACGTATGCGCCTCTAAACCGTTCCGTCCGGCTGCTCGGGATCGCCGAGGCTAGGACGCTGCGTCAGGAGCCCGGCGCCGCCGAGCGCCTTTACCAGGAGCTGATCGCGCCTTACCAGCCGGCACCCGCCCTGCTGGCCATGCACTTCCAGGACCTGGCGCCCCGGCACCTGGAGCTTGAAGCCTGGGAACGCATCCGCGACGCGCAGCTCGAGCATCGCTGGCAGCAGAACGACGTGGAACGCCGCCGCCGCTATCAGGAGATGGAACGCGACCTCGCCGCCACCGCCGCGCAGCTGCTGGAGCACGGGCTCTGCCACCTCGACGACTCGCCGAAGACCAGTGGATGAATCTGCATGGCGAGCGCCTGCGCGCGGCCATCGACCGCAAGCAGTGGGTGATCGCGGGCGTGTTGCAGATGCTTCAGCGTGTCCCGGCGGCTCAAAGCGACAAACCCACAGCACTAGGCCACCGACATCCCCGGACGCAGGAGGCCACCCCCCACCCCCCCTTCAAATCGCCAGAAGCAAACCCACAAGCCACGTTAAATCAAAGACTTCCACAAAGTTGGGTTCCGAAGCAAACCCACCGAAACCCATGAGTCATTGAGAATGAGTAAGATGAAACTTGCAAAATGGCCGCTAAGTGATTGAAAGTTCGTCCTGAGTCACTGCGGCACGCGATGGACTGAGGAGGAGCGGCAGCTATCGACAAGGAACGAGGACTGCTGACGAACGACGGACACGACGGACAACGGACAACTGACCAAGGCCCAATGACGAATGACGAAGTACCCGGGACCGCGTTATTCTGAGAACCCATGCGACTCTTTCGAACGAGCAGCGGAATCATCGTCGAAGACGGCGGAAACTTTCGTGCCGCCATCGCGGATTGGGACACGCTGATCAACAGCGCTGACCTGGCGCAGTCGTTATCCGGCTTCGAGCCGTGTTCCGCGCCGGCTCCGGCAGAGTTGCTCGCTCCGATCGACGGCCAGGAGGTGTGGGCCGCGGGCGTCACGTACAAGCGCAGCCGGGAAGCGCGGATCGAAGAAAGCGAGGACGCCGGCGGAGGCGACTTCTATTCCAGAGTCTACGACGCTGCGCGGCCGGAGCTCTTTTTCAAGGCGCCCGGCCACCGCGTGGTTGGGCATGGATCGCACGTTCGAATCCGCCGCGACGCCCGGTGGAGCGTTCCGGAGCCTGAACTGACGCTGGTGATCAACAAACGAGCCGAGATCATCGGCTACACCGTGGGCAACGACATGAGCGCGCGCGATATCGAGGGCGAGAACCCGCTCTACCTGCCGCAAGCGAAGATGTACGACGGCAGCTGCGCTTTGGGCCCTTGCATCTACCTTTCGCGCGAACCTCTCCCGGACGGGACCGCGATCGAGATGAGGATCGAGCGCGAGGGCGCTGTCGTCTTTCAGGGCGCCACCGCAATCCGGAACATCAAGCGCCCGCTTTCGGAGATGGTGCACTATCTGTTTCGCGAAACCAGTTTTCCGAAGGGTTGTTTGCTGATGACGGGGACGGGCATCGTTCCGCCCAACGATTTCACGCTGCAAGGCGGGGACACGATCGATATCACGATCGAGCCCATCGGACGCTTGAGTAATCGTGTGGCGTAGGTAGGGGCTAGGGACGAATTGCCGATTGCCGATTGTCGATTGCCGATTGCCGATTGACTGGCCGCGTTCGAGAGGCGCAATTGCAAATCGGCAATCCCCGACCCCCGACCCCTGATGCCCGGAGGCGTTTTCTCGTGGAACTCACCGGACAATCGATCATCGGCTATCAGCGCGGCGGGAACACCGGCGAACTTTTCTACGCCTTCGATCCGGCCGCGGGCGAGGAATTGAAGCCGCCGTTCTATTCCGCTTCGCCGGCTGAAATCGGCAAGGCCGCTCAACTGGCTGCGGCCAGTTTTCAAACCTACCGCCAACTGATGGGAGGAGAACGCGCGACCTTCTTGCGGCGTATCGCCGGCAATCTTGAGGATCTCGGCGAGACGCTGGTTGAGCGCGCCACTCGCGAGACGGCCCTGCCGGCGGCGCGAATCCGCGGCGAGCGGGCGCGCACGGCTAATCAGCTGCGCTTTTTCGCAGCCATAATCGAAGAGGGCTCCTGGGTTGACGCGCGCATCGACCAAGGCGATCCGGCGCGCCAACCCGTTCCCAAGCCCGATGTGCGCTCCATGCTGGAGCCGCTCGGTCCGGTGGCAGTGTTCGGCGCCAGCAATTTCCCTCTGGCATTCTCCGTAGCGGGCGGCGACACAGCTTCGGCGCTGGCCGCGGGAAATCCGGTCATCGCGCTCGCGCATTACTCGCATCCCGGCACCGCCGAACTGGCCGGCATGGCGATACGCGATGCGGCGCGAGAGCAGGGCTTGCCGGAAGGCGTTTTCTCGCTGCTTTTTGACGCCAGGCAGTCGGTCGGGAAGGTCCTGGTGGAGCATCCGGACGTGAAGGCGGTGGCGTTCACGGGATCGCGCGCCGGCGGCACCGCCCTCGGGAAGCTCGCCGCTTCGCGTCCCGAGCCTATCCCGTTTTATGCCGAGATGGGCAGCGTTAATCCGGTCTTTATCCTGCCGAGCGCCCTTGAAACGCGCGCCGAGGCTCTCGCCAAAGATCTCCACACGTCCGTCACGCTGGGCGTAGGTCAGTTCTGCACCAATCCCGGTGTTGTGGTGACGATGGCGCCGGCCGACGCGTTTGCTGCCAGCCTCGCGGCGCTCATGAACCAGACGGCCGCGCAGCCGATGCTGAATCGCAACATCGCCGGCGCTTACCGCCGGGCCGTGTCGGAGCGCTCGGCTCACTCTCGCGTGAAGTCAGCCGGCGGGCAACCGGAAGACGTCCATACGGAGCCGAAGGACGCTGACAATGGGCCGGACAATTGCCGCTCCCGAGCAGCGCTTTTTCAGACCGACGCTGCGAGTTTCGTCGCACACCCCGAACTGCAAGCCGAAATCTTCGGCCCTTCCACGTTGCTCGTGGCGGCGCGGAGCCGCGAAGATCTGCTGAATGTCGCGCGTCAGATGGAAGGCAACCTGACCGCCACCATCCATGGGACGGAGCGGGACCTGCGGGAATTCGCGGACCTGATCGCGATCCTCGAGACCAAGGTAGGGCGGATTATCTTCAACGGATTCCCCACCGGCGTGGAAGTGTGCAACGCCATGGTGCACGGCGGACCGTACCCATCCACCTCGGACGGGCGCAACACTTCCGTGGGCGGCCGCGCGATTCTGCGCTTCACGCGACCCGTAGCCTACCAGGATTTCCCCGAGAGTGCGCTGCCTCCGGAACTACGGGATCAGAATCCGCTGGGGATCTGGCGGGAGGTCGACGGGAGATTCACAAAATGAACGGGCGGCGGGGAAAGGAAGAACCGGGCCGGCCCTTGTAGAGAGCTTCTGGCAGATGGATCGGCGACAATTCTTGAAAGACGGCGTAGCTTTCGCCGGATTGACCAGCGTTTCAAAGCTGGGAGTCCTTGAAGAGGGCGTCGCGCCCGCGGCAGCTCAAACACAGGCCTCGGCTGCCAACCCGTTGGACCTCGGCAAAACGGTTGTACTCGCGCCCGGAAATCCTTCGGCCCGGGAGCGAAAGGCCGTGCAAGTCTTAGTCGAAGAGGTCGAGAAGCGAGCGCAAATCCGCTGGGCCGTCGTCGAAGATTTGACGGGCGGGCAATCCGCCGCCGTTGTCGTTGGTTCGCGGCAAGCATTGAGCGGGAGCTATTCCGGACACTTGAAAGATCTGGCCGCGGCTACAGGTCCGCCGCTGGAGCCGGAGGGTTACCGGCTCCGCACGATCCTTCGCTCAAGTGCCCCGCTGATTCTCATCGAAGGCGCTGATGAACGGGGTGTGCTGTTTGGAGTGGGAGGACTGCTGCGCGCGCTTCGAATGTCCAAGGGAAGCGTCGTGCTGCCCGGCCCTCTCGATATCGCGACGGCCCCGAAGTATCGTCTGCGGGGTCATCAGTTGGGCTACCGGCCCAAGACCAACGCCTACGACGCCTGGAATGTCCCCACCTGGGACCAGTACTTCCGCGACCTGGCGGTCTTCGGCACCAACGCGATTGAACTGATTCCCCCGCGCTCCGACGATCTTCCGAACAGTCCTCATTTTCCGCTTCCACCGATGCAGATGATGATCGAGATGTCGCGGCTCGCCGACGAGTACGGCCTGGACGTCTGGATCTGGTATCCCGCGATGGACAAGTCGTATTCCGACCCCCAGACGGTGGAATATGCCCTCCACGAGTGGGGAGCGGTATTCGAAGCTTTGCCCCGCATCGACGCTGTCTTTGTTCCGGGCGGCGATCCCGGCCACACCGAGCCGAAATACCTTATGGCGCTGCTGGAGAAGCAGGCCGCAAATCTGCAACGTCGTCACCCGCAAGCGCAGATGTGGATGTCGCCCCAGTCGTCCAATGAAGCCTGGATGAACGAATTCTTCGAGCTCGTCGGGCATGAGCCGCCCTGGCTTTCGGGCATCGTTTACGGACCGCAGACGCGGATCGGCGTATCCGAACTGCGCGACAAAATTCCCCGGCGTTATCCGATCCGGCTCTATCCTGATATCACTCACAGCGTGGAATGCCAGTTTCCGGTTCCCGATTGGGACGTCGCGTATGCCTTGACGGAAGGCCGCGAGGTGATCAACCCGCGGCCGGTGGATCACGCCGGCATCTTCCGCCTGCAGGCGCCGTACTCGATCGGTTTTTTGAGCTATTCCGAAGGCTGCAACGACGACGTCAACAAATTCGTCTGGAGTTCGCTCGCCTGGAATCCCGAGAGGCCCGTCATTGAAATCCTGCGCGAGTACAGCGGGTATTTCATCTCCGACCGGTTGCGGGACGACTTTGCCCAGGGAATCCTGAGCCTCGAGGAAAACTGGCGAGGTGCCCTGATCGCGAACCAGAACGTCAGCACCACGTTCGAGCAGTTCCGCGACATGGAGGACGGTGCCACTCCCGAGGAATTGCTGAACTGGCGCTGCCAGATGGCGTTGTATCGCGCCTACTATGACGCTTACATCCGCGCCCGTCTCATCGACGAAACAGACGCGCAAGCGAGGGCATTTCAAAAGCTCCAGGAAATCCATGACGCCGGCTCCGCGCCGAGTCCGCTCGACATCGGAGAGCCGCCGGGCGGGCCGACAAACAAGGTTGAGCCCTCGCTGCTGCTCGATGAAGCCGAGTCGATACTCGATGAGCGTTTGACCGATCCCGCTGCGCCACGGTGGCGGGCGCGAGTGCTGGAATTGGGCGAGGCTTTGTTTCAGAGCATTCATATGCAGCTGGCGGTCGAGCGCTATCAGGCGGAGGCCGTTTCGCGAGGGGCGAACCTGGACACGCTCGACGCGCCCCTGAATGACGCTCTCTGGCTGAAGAAGGAGTTCGGCAGAATCCGGGCCCTCGCCTCAAACGGAGAGAAACGCCGGGCTATCGAGGA
>JASHQD010000515.1 GCA_030037755.1 Terriglobia bacterium | reverse complement strand
GTGGCTATGCCGAAATCGCGTCAAGTGGGTATGGCAGCAAACCACTTTTCGCGGTGGACTAGCGTAAGGGGAGCTTTGGGTCAATGGACATGATGAACACGGAATCTCCGATCGCGCGGGAGAAGTTCATTCCGCAAAATGCAGTTGCCGCGACGGCGCTACGGTTTCCCCGGCTGGCCGATCGCCGGGCGACGCGCATTGCCATTCGCTCGCGACGCAAGATTTTGCTGATCGATGCCAGAGACGTGATCGCCATCGAGGCGCAGGGAAATTATGTGCGCCTGCAGCGGACCTCGGGATCGCACCTGCTGCGCGAATCGATTTCCAACATGGAGCAAAAGCTCAACGGACACGGTTTCGTGCGCATTCACCGCTCGGTGCTGGTGAATGCCGCGTTCGTGCAGGAGATCCGGCCTTGCGCCACGGGAGAGTATCAGCTTCGCGTCAGGGATGGGAGAGAATACGCGGTCACGCGCACCTACAAGAAGAATCTCCGGTCCCTGGCCACGTTCTGGATCGGAACGGGGACGTTTCTCGCAGAGTGACGCGCGCGTCCGCCCGGACCTCGCCAACCGGGCTCAATTCGAGCGCCGCAGCACGCCTTTGATGTAATCCTCGCGGCCGAAGTCGTTATCGAACGCGTCTTGGATCTGCTCCAGTGCGTGGTAGTAGTGCGTGATAAAGGGCAGCACCTGGACTCTACCGGTCGAAACAAGTTCGAGCGCTGTGCGATAGGTGGTGGGCCGGCCGTCGGAATCAAATCCGCCGGATGCGCCCACGCTGGCGACGATCGTGGGCTCCAGGAAAAGGATCGGATCGATCACGCTGGTGTCGCGGCCGTTGTGTCCGGCGGCGTAAATCAGCAGTGTTCCCTGCTTGGAGAGCACGCCCGGAATGTCGGCCAACACCTGCGCGCCGCCGCAGGCGTCGATGAGGTATTGCACGCGCTCGCCACGAGTCAGTTCGGCCACCGCAGCGCGCAGATCCTGCCGCGCCACGTTGATTGGCGTTGCGCCAAAGCGGCGTGCGAGTTCGAGATTCTTCTCGCGCAGGTCGCTGATCAGGATACTGCCGGTGAAGCCGCGCACGTTGCGCAAATACTGCAAAAACAGCAGACCCGCCGGACCGGCGCCGCAGATCAGAATGTGACGGACGCGCTCTTCGCCCTCGAAGGTGTAGCGATTGCGCGCGCGCTCCAGCCAGACGCAGGCGTGCAGCACGCAGCCAAGGGGTTCCGCCAAGGCGGCCTGCTCCGGCGGCAGATTCCCTGGTAGGCGCAGACAGTTCACTGCCGGCATGGCGATGTAATCCGCCATCGCGCCGGGCAGCCCGGTGATGCCGTGCTCGCCGTAGTACAGACACTGGTGCGAGTCGCCGGAGGCGCAGTACCGGCAAACCGGCCGGCGATTCTGACTGTGGCAGTTACGGCCCTGGTCGCAAATCACGCGATCGCCGGGCTTCAGGTCGCGCACCTCGCGTCCGACCTCCACAATTTCGCCGGTGAATTCGTGCCCCAGGATCTGCGGGTGCTCGGTGAGAGGTACCTGCCGGCCCTGCGAGTCGAAATTGTAGTTGCCTTTACCGTGATAAAGGTGCAGATCGGTCCCGCAGACGCCGACCGCATGGACGCGAATCAATACCTCGCGCGGCGGCACTGGCGGATCGGGGATGTCCCGAATCACGAGCTTATTCACGTCTTCGAGCAGTAAGGCTTTCATCGTCCGTCATCATAAACCATTTGGGGCAAAGAGAGTGCGTTAGAATGGGTTTAACGTAGGAGCCACGGGTTGCCCGGCCGTGCGGAGAAGAGGTTCACAATGAGCGCCAATGAGACTCAGGCCCCGGCCGCGGTCGGTGGTAAGTTGCGTGTCGCCATCACGGGAAGCAGCGGATACCTCGCGCAGCAGCTCATCTCGCGTCTGGGAGCCGATCCGGACGTTGAATTCATCCTGGGTCTCGATATCCGGCGCCGGGAAACTGCCGTGGCATGTCCGGCGGAGTTCCTCGAATACGACGTCACCCGCCGCTGGATCGAGCTGCGCGACCTGTTGTCAAAACATCGCATCAATGTGGGTTTGCACCTGGCGTGGCAGTTGAATCCCATCCACAATCGCAAAAGGCACCGGCAGGTGGACGTGGAGGGCTCGATCGGATTCTTCCAGGCGGCGGCCGGCGCCGCTCTAAAGCGCGTGGTCTACACGAGCAGCACGACGGCCTACACGGGCGAGGGAAACCCGGAGACGCTGTTGGGCGAGCATGAGGCAGTCAAGGGTAGCCGCCGCTACCTCTACTCGAAACACAAAGCCGAAGTCGACCGCATCGCGCAGGACTTCGCACACGAGCATCCTGAGATTCGCATGCTGATCCTCAGACCCTGCATCGTGGTCGGACCGCACATCAAGAACGTTGTCTTGACGATGACCGATTGGCCGTGGCGCAGCTTTCCATGGATGATCTGCGTTGCGGGCGCGGATCCGCCGATGCAGTTTCTCGGGGAGGAGGACATCGGCGAGATCCTGTATCGCAGCCTCACATGGAACGTAACGGGCACCATCAACTGCACCGGCGACGGGGTGGTGCGTTTAAAAGAATTGATGCGGCCCTTGGGCAAGAGACCGCTTCCTCTGCCGGCGGCGCTCGTGTATCCTCTCGCCGAGTTGCTGTGGCGATTGCGGCTGCTGCCGTTTCCTTCGGGCACTCTCGACATGATTCGTTATCCCTGGGTTGCGGATAATACCGGTTTGAAGAGTGCTTTGGGGTATCATCCACGATTGACCTCGCTGGAGGCGCTGGAGAGTTTCGCCGCGTCCCGGCGTGGACCCGCCAGGACGTGACGGGAGAGAGTCGAACAATGCGAACCCTTCGATTTTCGTTGCTGCTCGTGTTGGCCGCGGCTGTCTGTTTGTCCCTGAACGCGCAACGCGGCAGTCATGACGGACAGGGCCGCATACCCGCTCAGCGAACTGAGGGTTTTTCCAGCCGCGAACTGCAGAAGTTCGCCGCACTCGAACCGATCGACACGCACACGCACGTGTTCCAGAACGCGCCGGCGTTCAACGCGATGCTGGAGCGCCTGCACCTGCACATCGTCGATATCTGCGTGGTGGACGACCACAGCCCATTTCAAAAGAGCCTCGACGCCGAGCGCGATGCTGACCTGGAAGTTGTGCGTGCCAGTGGCGGTCACGCTTCAATGTGCACGAGCTTCGATCCTTACAAGTTCCGTAATTCAGGTTTTGCCTCAGGCGCCATCGAACAGATCAACCAGGACTTTGAACGTGGGGCGATCGCCGTAAAAATCTGGAAGAACGTCGGCATGGAGCTGAAACATGCGAACGGCGACTATGTGCTGCCTGACGATCCGATCTTCGCGCCCATTTACGCCGACATCGCCGAGCAGAACAAGACCCTGATTGCTCACGTGGCCGATCCCGACACGCTGTGGCAGCCGCCGAATCCCGCCGCGCCGGACTACTCCTACTACATGGAGCATCCGGAGTGGTACATGTATAAGAAGCCGCATCCCGCCTCCAAACAGGCGATTCTGCAGGCTCGCGATCATATCCTGGCCGGGAACCCGGATTTGCGCGTTGTCGGCGCGCACCTCGGAAGCATGGAGGCCGATTTCGGTGAAATCGCGCAGCACCTGGACAAGTATCCGAACTTCGCGGTCGATCTTGCGGCACGCATGCCCTACGTGATGAAGCAGCCTCGCGACCAGATCATCGCTTTCATTACCAAGTATCAGGACCGCCTGCTCTACGCTACCGATCTTGGGCTCAGCCCGAACGCCGATCCGGCTGCGGCGGTCAAGGAATGGGAACGGACCTACGCTCGCGACTGGCGCTACTTCGCCACCACGGACACAGTCGAAACAGAGAGCCATGAGAACGTGAAAGGCCTCGGGCTGCCGGACCCGGTGCTGAAAAAGCTCTACCACGATAACGCGATCAAGTGGTTTCCAGGCATCCTATAAATTGACGATTGTCGATTGCCGATTGCCGATTGCACCGTCGTCGAACCCGGGGCGGCGCGGAAAGCTAACTTGAATGACATCTCAAGGTACAACGGAATGAACGTGGTTCGGCGGCGACTCGCCACTCGTCACTCGTCACTCGTCACTCGCCACTTATCACTTGCCACCCGCCACTTGCCACTGGCCACTTTTCTCTTCGCTTTGGCTCTTCCCGCCTTCGCAGGGGTAAAGCTGCCACACACCAGGGTCGACCAGATGCAACTGCCGAACGGTTTGCGAGTCCTCATGGTTGAGGACAATGAAGCGCCGGTGGTGAACGTGCAGGTCTGGTATCACGTTGGATCCAAGGACGAGAAGCCGGGGCAGACCGGATTCGCGCACCTGTTCGAGCATCTGATGTTCGACGGCACCACCAACCTCGACCCGGACGAATTCTCCAATTACATCGTTAAGGCCGGCGGAATCGACAACGCCTACACCACCGAAGACACCACGGTCTTCTGGGAGACGATTCCCTCGTCGGTGCTGCCCGTCGCACTCTGGCTCGAGGCCGACCGCATGCACAATCTCGACATCAGCGACCGCAGCTTCAAGAACGAAAGGGAAGTGGTGAAAGAGGAGCGCCGCCAGCGCTTCGATAATCAACCTTACGGTGACGTGGTCGAAGTGCTGTACGCGCACGCCTTCACCGTGCATCCGTACAAGCACGTGCCCATTGGAAGCATGGAGGACCTGGACCGGGCGAGCGTGAACGACGTGCGCAGCTTCTACAACACGTATTACGTGCCCAACAACGCCACTCTGGTAGTGGTGGGCGATTTCTCACCGGCGGAGCTCAAGTCCTCGGTCGAAGAGTATTTCGGACCGATCGCACAGGGACAGCCTGTGCGGCGCGACATTCCTGTCGAGCCGCCACAGACCGCGCAACGGACGCTCAAACTGACCGAGGATGTCGCCCTGCCGGCCGTCGTCGAAGGCTACCACATGCCCGCGGACGGCGCGCCGGACGCGTATCCGGTGCACCTGGTTTCCAAGATTCTGGCGCAGGGCGAAAGCTCGCGCATTTACAGGCGGCTGGTCTATGAGAAGCAGATGGCCCTTGAAGCGGATAGCCAGGGTAACTTCACCGAAGACCCGAATCTCTTCTTCGTGCTGGCCGTGCTCAATTCCGGATTCACTCCGGCGCAGGCCGAGTCGGAGATTGCCAGCGTCCTCGCCGATTTGCGGGATCATCCGGTCAGCGACCAGGAGCTGGACAAGGCCAAGAATGAGATGCTGGGCGATCTGATTGTGAGCCATCAGAGCACGCAGAGCCGCGCCGACGAGCTGGGCTACGACGCCGTGGTGCTCAAGGATCCGGAGCTGGTGAATACACAGGTCGATCGATACGTGGCGGTCACGCCGGCGGATATCCAGCGCGTGGCGCGGACATACTTCATCCCCGAGAACATGACGCTGATCGAAGTGATGCCTGACGCCAAGTCCGGGCAGGGAAATTAATGGCGGCCGGTGGGGCGCGGCCAAACGGGTCGAAGTGGCGAGTGACGAGTGGCAAGTGACGAGCAGCAGGCACTCTCGTGCCAGTGAGAACGGGCGGTTTGCGATGTCGATGGTACAGAGGCCCAGCGACGGCTCGCTCGGTGGTCTCCGTGTTCTCTGTACTACTGATGCCGAAATTCTTCGCGGCGCGCAAACGTTTTGGGGCCTCGCCACTCGTCACTTTTCGCCGATTCGGGTTGCGGCGAGCCGCGTTGGGTGAAGAAGACTCAGCAACACGAGGTGATCCGGTGAAAAGAACCACCCTGCTGATTTTGCTCCTGCTTCTCGCTCGAGGCGTCGGTTCGGCACAGGCGGCCCAGGAGGAATATCCTCTCGGTCCGGACTCGAGTCGCCAGGCCGGCGTTCCGCAGGGGCAAGTGAGCCATTACACCTGGACCAGCAAGATCTTCCCCGGCACGACCCGCGATTATTGGGTGTACGTTCCCGCTCAGTATTCTGCCGACAAACCAGCCTGCCTCATGGTGTTTCAGGACGGCGAGGGATTCATCAAAGAGGACGGCCGCGAGCGCATTCCCATCGTCTTCGACAACCTGATCGCCAAGCACGATATGCCGGTCACCATCGGCATCTTCATTAATCCCGGCGTGCTCAAGGCCACCTCGCCCGATCAGCAGGACCGGTACAATCGCAGCTTCGAGTACGACGGCATGGGCGACCGCTACGCGCGCTTTCTGCTCGAAGAGATCATCCCGGAAGTCGCGAAGCACTACAATCTCTCCGCGAATCCCGACGATCGCGCCATTGCCGGCCTGAGTTCCGGCGGCATTTGCGCGTTCACCGCGGCGTGGAATCGTCCTGACGCGTTCCATCGCGTGCTGAGCTTCATCGGCAGCTTTACCGATCTGCGCGGTGGCGACGTTTACCCGAACCTGATCCGCAAGACCGAGCCCAAGCCGTTGCGCGTCTTTCTGCAAGACGGCAATCACGATCTGAACATCTACGCGGGCGACTGGTGGATGGCCAACCAAACGATGGCCTCCGCTTTACAGTTCGTGGGCTACGACGTGAAGTTCGTCACTGGCGATAAGGATCACGATATGGACCAGGGCGGCGCCATCCTGCCTGACGCGATGCGATGGCTGTGGCGCGATTATCCGGAACCGATCGCGAAGCCGGGACCGCCTCCCGGCGGACTTGGAAACGCGGCGATTCTCGATCCGGGCAGCGATTGGGAAGAGGTGCAGCTGCCGAGAAGCCGCTCTCTATCACTCGGACGAGCTC
The DNA here is from genome assembly GCA_030037755.1 of Terriglobia bacterium. GTDB lineage: Bacteria > Acidobacteriota > Terriglobia > UBA7540 > UBA7540 > Gp13-AA77. The sequence goes on along the minus strand of JASHQD010000515.1, from coordinate 4,743 downwards.
GATCGCAGGTACGAGCGGCCCCTAAGGTTTTTGACGACGGGTTCAACTGGATTCGCGGCACCTGGGAGCCGGAACGGACCGATGCAGCAGGTCTCGCGGCGGATTCGGCCGGGGATGTTTTTGTAAATGATTTCATTGGTCAGCGCATCGTGAAGATTGCGGTTGACGGAACTATTTCTACGTTCGCGGACTTTCCCAAGGGCGATGCCGAACTTTCGCAAGGTCTTGCTTTCGGCCCTGACGAGTCGCTTTACTCCTGTCAAGGCGACCACATCGTAGCGTATGTCCTGCAGGGTAGTGCGCGCCTTGTGGCCAGGGATATCCGGTGCCAAGACCTGGCGGTTAACCACACCGGTCTGGTGTTCTTTACTGATCCGGCCGATCACTCCCTCTGGCGAATCGACACGCGAGGACACAAGAGCAAGGTAGCCTTGGAGTTCGGCATGATTCCGCGTCCGAATGGGATTCGACTCTCAGAAGACCACTCACTCCTATTGCTCGATGATCCGACGTCAAGATGGGTGTGGTCGGTTCAAATCCAGGATGACGGGTCCTTGCGGGACGAAGAGCCGCTTTACCACCTGGAAGCGCGAGATGACTCTTCGGCAACTGGGGCATCGGGAATGGCGGTCGACACATTGGGGTACCTTTATGTCGCCACACGATTGGGTATCCAAGTGTGTGACCAACCCGGCCGCGTCGTGGCCATCATCAATCCACCGCAGTCCTGGAGGGGATCGAAGCTGGTGGACGGACACTTGCCAAGTCTGTATGCTGAGCCCCTCCTCGCCGTGGCATTCGGTGGCCCCGACCATCAGGAGCTCTACGCCCTCGCAGAGGACAGACTCTACAAGCGGCACCTGCTCCGCAAGGGCGTCACCGCGGGAATTCCGCTGAAGCCGCCGGTGCCGCACCTGTGAGAAATCGAGAGACCTCAAGTGAAACTTGAAGTCAAAACCCGGGCAGGGAAGTGGCTGATCATCGCGAGCCTCACGCAACTGGTGCTGCTCGCCGCGGTCATCACTGCCCACGCGTTGCTCGCCGGGACGCTTCCGCACGCTCGCACCCGCAGCACGCCGCCCAGCGTGCCGCCGCCGGAGCCGATCGCGCTGCCGACGCCGACCGTGCGCACGCTGGCAAATGGACTGCAAGTACTAGTCGTCGAGTACCGTACCTTGCCAGTGCTCACCCTTCGCATGAACATCGGCGCCGGGCCCGAGGCCGATCCCTCAAAGCTGCCGGGCACCGCCCAGTTTGTCGCTTCGATGTACAACGAGGGCACCACGGAGCACTCGGCTCTCGACCTAGCCGAGCAGATCGACGGCGCCGGCGGCACGTGGGACAACGATTCCGTGTGGGACATCTCCTCGGGCACGCTGACGGTGCTCGCCGATCACGCCGATCTCGCCTTCGACCTGATGGCCGACATGACGATCCACCCCGCTTACGCGCCTCGGGACGTGGAACGCATCCGCAAGGAGACAGTCTCGGCGCTTGAAGTGCTGCACAGCGATCCCTCCTACATCGCCGACGCTGTCGTCAACCAGCTGATTCTGGCCGGGACGCCTTATGGGCATCCCGCCGACGGCACGCTCGAGGCGACAAATGGACTGACGGCGCAGGATCTGAGCGCCTTTCACGGAGAAACCTATCTGCCGAACCGCAGCGTGCTGGCCGTGGTCGGCGACATCACGCCGGCGGCCGCGTTCGCGCTGGCCGAGAAGGACTTCGGCAGTTGGGCGAATTCGACGGCTGCGCAGACCGTGATGGGCTCGTCGACCAGCGTCGTCCAAGGTGCAACGGCGGCAGGGAATCCGGCTCCAAAATGGACCACGACGGCGCAGCCCGCGGGAACCACGCGCATCGTGATCGTCGACAAGCCTGACGCGGTACAGACGGAGATTCGCGTGGGATTCCCGGGCATTCCGCGATCAAGTCCGGATTACGTCGCGCTCACCGTGGCCAATCAGATCCTGGGCGGACCCGCGTCGAACCGGCTCTTCAGCGATCTGCGCGGCGAGCATGGCCTCACTTACAGCGCGTCGAGCGACCTCAATTGCTACCTGACCACCGGCACGTGGGTGGCGAAGACGTCCACACGCACCGCGGAGACCACCAAAGCGGTCCAGCGGGTGCTGCAGGAGATGAAGCAGATGCGCGATCACCCCATCAGCGCGTTTGAACTGCAGCAGGCGCAGGATTACCTCATCGGGCACCAGGCGCTCGACTTCGAGACATCGGCGGGCATCGCGGACCAGTTTCTCGACCTGTTGACGTACCGCCTGCCGCTCAATACCTGGAGCACGTGGCCGGCGGCCCTCGGCAAGCTCACGCCGGACGACATCTGGCAGGCGACGCGGAAGTATCTCGATCCCGATCAGGCGACAATTGTCCTGGTAGGGAACTCGTCTGCGTTCGAGAAGGACATGCGTAGGCTCGGCGCCACCCGGGTTATTCCCGTGGATGCTCTTGATCTCGGATCGCCGGACTTGGTGCGCGCAGGCGGCGGCGCGGGAGGGCGGTAGCGCCGAGGGCGGCTGCCCCTGCGGGACTCTAGAAATGGTTGAGCCCTCTATGGCCCAGACTGTCAAAGCCGTTCAACTAAAGTCCGAGACGGTGGACGCCTTTGAAGCCTACATCCACCAGGCCGAGGCTCAAATGCAGCCAACGCTCGCCGGGACTGGACCCTTTCTGTGGTCAGACGCCGCGCCCGAAAAGGCCAGGCACCTTCGGGAGGGCAAGATCGTGGCCGAAACCTGGCTGGGTAAGGGCCCGGTCCACGTGTTGGACGGCCTGATTCACGACTGGATCGGCGCCGCGTTCGTACCGGGGGTAACCGTCGGTGAAGCGGTGGCTATACTGCAGGACTACGACAACCACAAGAACGTCTATAAACCCGAAGTGATGCAGTCGAAAGTAATCGACCGCCAGGGAAACGATTTCCAAGTCTATCTGCGCCTTCTCAAGAAGAAGATCATCACGGTCGTCATCGACACGGATCATAGCGTGCATTACGAGGCTCGAAGCCCCGCACGCTGGACCTGCCGCTCTTACAGCACGCGGATTTGTGAAGTGGAGGACGCCGGAAAGCCGAATGAGAAGGTGCTGCCGGCCGACGCGGGATTCGGGTTTCTGTGGCGCCTTTATTCCTACTGGCGGCTGGAGGAGCGCGACGGAGGTGTGTACCTGGAATGCCGCGCGATTTCGCTCACGCGCGATATTCCCAAAGCACTGGCCTGGATCATCGATCCGATCGTCGGCAAGCTGCCGCGGGAGTCCCTGGCGAACACGCTGAAGGCAACGCGTCAGGGCTTGGCGCTCCCTCGCGCTCCTGCATCCGCTGTGTGATGTGCCGGCGCTCGAAGGCCCCCGCACGTGCGCGCGTACTTATGAAGAAACTCTCGCTGGCCATCGTCCTTCTGCTTGCCATCGCAGCTCTTGCCGACTGGGTTGTGATCGAACGTGTGCCCCTGAACCCGTTCCAGTTCGGAACGCTTCTCGTGGCGACGGCCTTGGTGCTCGCGGCTTTTGTAGCCCTGACAGATCAGGCGGTGATCGAGGCGCTGCGGAATTGGGCAGGGAAATCGCCTGTGATCGCGTTGGGACTGCCGCTGTTGATCCTCGTTCCTTACGTCATTTACGCTGCGGGCAGCCGGACGTTCGCCCTGATTCCGGCCCTTAAACTCGCGGCCTACGCCGTCGCGCCATCCGTGCTCCTGCTGCCCGACCGCCTCCAGCACCGCGAGGGCGCAAACTGGCGCGACTGGCTTGCCATGGCGGCCGTGGCTGTACCGATTCCGGCGCACTGGCTGGCCGATGTTTGGCTGTGGCCCTACGGTCCGCCGCAAGATCTCTATTTTCTGCTGCCGCTCGGGTCCGTGTGCATTGGGGTGTACGCTTTCGCGGCGGTACGCAATCTTGACGAGATCGGTTACAAGCTGCTGTGGCGCGCCCGCGACGCCGGTGTCGGCGTGGCCAATTGGGCGATCTTCAGCGCGATTGCCATTCCGCTCGGCTACGCGCTCCACTTCATCCACTTCCACCCACATCGTGTGTCGGCGCTGAACATGATTGGGACCTTCCTCGGCATCTACCTGACGATTGCCATTCCCGAGGAGGTTTTCTTCCGGGGAATTCTACAGAATCTGCTGGAGAAGAGTATCCGGGCGGGACCGCCGGGACGCTACGCGCTTCTGATCGCGTCGGCTATCTTCGGAGCCTCGCACTTCCACCACCCGCCGGTGCCGAACTGGCGCTATTGCATCATGGCGACCGTGGCCGGCATTTTCTATGGCCTGGCGTTCCAGTGGCGCAGGCGGACGTCGGCCTCGGGTCTGACCCACGCCTTGGTCGACACCCTCTGGCATTTCTGGTTCTGAGCCCCGTGCTGTAGCGGCGGTGTCCTCACCGCCGGCTCCGGCGGGATGCATTCTAAGGATGGAGAGGATCAGCGGCTACGGCGCTGAGGACACCGCCGGTTCCGGCGGGATGCATTGTTAGGATGGAGAGGATCAGCGGCTGCGGCGCTGAGGACACCGCCGGCTCCGGCGGGATGCATTGTTAGGATGGAGAGGATCAGCGGCTGCGGCGGTGAGGACACCGCCGCTACAGCACGTGGTCTACGGTCTGGACGCGCCCCGCGGCGCCGTTGTAGAATCAAGCGCCCGGACCATAGATGAGCGGAATCGCTATCGCCGCCTCCCCGGAGGTGGTCCGTCAAGAAAAGGAGAAGCCCGTATGAAG
>JASHQD010000035.1 GCA_030037755.1 Terriglobia bacterium | reverse complement strand
ATTCTTTTTGCCGGGCAGCGACGAGCGCCGGTGGTCAACGCCGGGCCGGCTCTAGCTCGCCGTGGGCTGTTAACTGTAGACTGTCGACTGTTGACTGTCGACTTGGTGATCACTCACCTTCTCTTCTCCCGGTCGCAGGCCGAAGCGATATGCTCTGTCCGACCGCCAGCCGGCCGGTGCGGATGACCGTCGCGTAGATTCCCGCGCAGTTCTGGTTCGCACGAACCGCGGCCTTCAGCACCTCCGGCGCCGGGCGGGCGGAGTCGGGATCAAGATTGAGCATTGAGCAGCGTTCGTCGCGCAAAGTGACGGCCACAGCAGGTGCGTCGTCACCCTCGCCGAATGACAGCACGCCGCCCAGCCAGTCGTCCTCCTGGAAGGGACCGGGGCGCGAAAGGCGAACCACGACATTCGGGCGGAATCGCCGCACGTCCGGGCTACGCCCCGCGAGTTGTGAGATCTCGCTCACCGTATCGAGGGTGATCACCGAAAGGCTTCCTTCGTCGAAGATGCCGTGCTTTAACTGCATCATCTGTACGGGCGATCCGTACCGGCGTCCGACCTCCGCGGCCAGGTCGTCCCCGAAGACAGGCATGGGCTGGCCATCCGGGGTTCGAATGTGCGTCGGCAGGTCTCCCGCATCACCGTCTTCACGGCGCTGCGGACGAAACAGGAGCAGCTCGGGAAGCTTGCTTGCCGTCAGCCACGGGAACTCGCCGCGGTCGCCGATCCGCCGGAATGCCAGTCGCCTGTCACCATCGAGACCGTGCCAGCCCAAGTTGGCGCTTTCGAGCCGCTCGCCGGCCATGGACTTCACCGGATACCGGAAGATTCCCTCCACCTGTCCGACTTCGATGGGCATAATTGATCCCAATACCATCCGATAGATGAAGGTACCTGACTCCGCCGCGACCTGTGAAGACCTATGCCTTTTTTCCTGCGGCTCGGAACGGGTTGTCGAAATGCCCCGACCGTTAGCCGGCGCTAGAGCCTGTTCTGACTGGGTGGTGGTTGTTTCACGGCTGCCCTTTGTCATCCGCCATTCCCCGCGCAAGCGGGATCCACGTTTCGAGAGCATCCTCGCCTATTTCCCCATTGCTTCCCGCTTGCGCGGGGGATGACGAATAACAAAGAGCTCTCCAATGGCCAGATGCAATTTCTCTTGACTTTAACGATCAGCCCAGTCATTATCTGACTAGTTTGGAGTAGTCTTCACCTTATGAAGGGAAGCGGGGTGATTTAGCAGGTGGCTGAAGTTCGACTTCAGGAAGGCGAGTCTTTAGAGAACGCACTTCGCCGTTTTAAGCGCAAGGTCCAGCAGGAAGACATCATCAAGGAGATCAAGCGCCATTCCTTTTATCTGAAACCGGGTGAGAAGCGGCGAGTGAAGGAAGCCTTGGCCCGCAAGCGTGTGCGCAAAAAGGCCAGAATGGAACGAGACTGAAAAACCGGGACGGAGGTGGTTTGGGCAGCCGCTTCCGTCCCCTAGCATCATCCCCGCCAATCGCAACCAGGGCTTCAAGGGGGAGCCCGGGCATGCAATATCAAGACAGACGGCTTACTTGCGCGGTGTGCCGCGCCGAATTCGTATTTTCGGCCGGGGAGCAGCGGTTTTATGCCGAAAAGGGCTTCACGCATGAGCCGCGGCGCTGCAAGAATTGCAAGTCAAAGCGCGGTCCGGCTGATGCGTCAGACCGCCAGTCTCAGGCACGAGCCGTGACCACCACCGTGTGCTCTCAGTGCGGCAAAGAAACGACACTGCCTTTCAGACCGACGCAGGGCCGGCCGGTCTATTGCCTGCAGTGCTACCAGCAGCGACGAACCACGGCCGCGGGCGCGTGAAGCTGCGATAGTCTCGCGGTCGAGCTACCCCGCATGCAAGATGTCTGCCGGGTGGTAGTGCGGCTTGCTGTAGCGGCGCTCTATGAGCGCCGAAATGCTCAACGCCGGCACTCAATAGAGCGCTGCCACAGCAAGCAAAATGCACGCCACCGCTGGCGCTACCGATTCTTCTCGACTTTGGGTCTTTTAGTAAGTACATTGGTTACGGTGTGATAATATCGACTGACGGAGAATTCCATGCGCCCCCTCCCGGTTTTGGGCGGCAAGGTACATCAGCAACAGCTCTAGGCTCGATTGGCCCGCCTGGCGTCGCAAAGTCGAAAAAGACGATGTTAAATTTCCGTCCGCAAAGCCACTAAGTCCGTTATCATCAGTCAGCGAATCGCAAAAAGGGCCAAAATCGGCCTTACCAAAGCCACTTTGCCACTGGGCCGTTTTCGAAGCATTGAATGATATGTAACTCCTTGTTAATCAGTGCTTTACATTTTGTTCCCCCGACAGAATTTCACGAAACACGGTTCTGCGCCAAAGCCACTAAAAACCCACTCTCTCCAGCCGCGAGCCGCAAGGAACCACGAACCACTGACGAAGGACTAAACCGACAACCGATCTCAGACTACAATGGTCTTCGTGAAGACTTTTCACCTCACCAGCTTTGGATG
>JASHQD010000514.1 GCA_030037755.1 Terriglobia bacterium | reverse complement strand
TACCCCGGGCCGCGAAACGTGTCGCGGCCGAGCGTCCCCCACGAGCCTTGGTTCGGTCCGGTCCCGCCGGGCACATCGATAGGGATACTGAAGAATGAGGCGTTATTCGCGCCCAGCCCAAAGTAGTCCTCGCGCACGCTGCGGTTGGTGGAAAAAACCGGCTTGGTGACCAGGTCCGGGCGGTCGGACCCGCCGGCGCCGTCTCCCGTCTGCTGAATTCCTGAAAACACTGAGAACGGCGATCCGCTGGTCAGCGTGGTGATATTCAGGAACTGCCATCCACGAGTCAGCGGTCGGCCCAACGGTTGAAGGAACGCCACGCGGTCGAAAGGCAGCGCCTGGATGACGCTGGCCGTGAAGACATTGGTGATGTCGAACGTCGATGGCCCCTTCTCCGCCCCGGGATCCCAGGGATTCTGAGGAAATGTCTGCAGGATCACGCCCGCGTTGCCAAAGAATCCGCCCAGCACGGCGCTGGTATCGTCGAGCGACTTGGAATACGTGTAGCTCGCCTGGAATCCGAGGCCCGCTGTGACCGAATTCTTGCTGATGCTGGTTTGCAGCGCGTGATAGGTCGAGTGCGAGCCCGAGCTCATGAGGGCTTCGAGGCCGTAGCCGCCCGTGGCCTGTCCGGCCGGGTTGAACTGGGTGAAGGGCGCGAAACCAGAATCGGCGCCGTAGTAGCTATTGGGAAAGAAAATGCCCACCAGATGGATTCCCGCGGTGCCCACGTAATCCACGCTGAGCCTCACATCGTGAAAATCGTGATCGACTCCAGCCGTCCAGGTCCCGATGTAGCCGTTGCGGAAATTCTGCGCCATGGCGAACACGGAAAAGAGTTGAACCTGGTGTCCAGGCGTGAGCGCCGCGAGATCCGTCTGCAGGCGCGCGAGGTCGATCGGGGTGTTCGCGGGGACGGCCTTCGTGTCTCCATTCGGCACTACGGGCGCGCCTTGGGGCGTATAAGGCACCGGCAGATTCACGGGCTGCAACGAGTTCTGGTAGGGCACGGCCACTCCGGGCGAGGCGCTCTCGAACAGGTTGTAAGAAAACGGAAGCGAGCCGGTAAGAGAGTTGTCCTGCCACAGATTGGTCAGGTTCGTCATGATGGCGCCGCCGGCGTGGAGCACGGTGTGATCGCCGATGCCGTAATCGAGGCCCAGGCGCGGCCCCCATCCGCGCCAGTCCTTCTGGTAAGGCGGCTGCGGATCGTAGAAGAACGGTTCTTGCGCGCCCGGCGTCCAGAAGGGCACCTGCCGACCATCCGATCCGACAATCAATGGCCCCGAGGTACGATTCTTCGCCTCGGCGATCCGGCTGTTAACCTCGTAGCGCAGGCCGTAATTGACGGTGAGGTGCGGCGTGGCCTTCCACGCGTCTTGAAAGTAGAAGTCGTATGCCTGGCGGCGAATGGCCGCTTCATCAAACCTGTCTCCCTGCGCGACAAAATTCGCGGCCGCGTTGGTGCTGTACGAAAAAGGCGTCGCCGTCAGCAGACCCACGAGCGAGTCCGGCAGCGGATCGCCCGCCTGGATGTCGTGCTGGCCGCTTACCGACGGTATAAACACGGGGGAATACGCGGGACCGCCTCCAAACACGTACTGTCCGTTGGGATTCACGCCGAAGACGGTGGCGTCGACGTTGAACCGCATCTCGGTACCCCACTTGAAGGTGTGCGGCCCGCGCGTCCACGTCATGTCGTGCTTCAACTGGAACAGATTCCCGTACGAACCTAGAGCCTGGCCCGCCGCCGTGTCGATGCCCTCGAAGAGCCCGTCGCCGAAGTCGATCGCAGGTTGATTGTCGTTCTGCGCGATGAATAAGGGCGTGCTGCGGATGTATCCGACGGACGCCTCCGAAATCAGGTGCGGAGAGAGCGTTCGTGTGTAGCGCAGCATGGCGTTACGCTGGTGATCGTGAAAGAGGATCGCATAACTGGGATCGATGGCCGTCTGGTCGGGATTCGTGGTGGGTCCTGTGACCTGATTCAGGCTGAATCGTCCAACCAGGCTCGATTTGTCAGAGAGATGATGATCGATGCGCAGCGACACCTGGTCGGTCGTCGTCCTTACGGGCGATTCTGTGGCGTAAGTGCGCGGGCCGTACACCCCCAGCGGATCGTTCGGCACCGGATACTTTGCGAGCACCGGCTCGATGGCGGGATTCACGGGGACCGTCAGCGTGTCACCCGGGAAGCTCGTGGTATCGATGCCGGCGCGCTCGGCAACGGTCGGCACGGCAAATACCTGCGTAGTCCCGAGCACCTGCCGGAATCCCTGATATTCGCCGAACCAGAACGTCCGCTTGCTGCCGTTGTAGACGCGCGGCAGAACGAGCGGACCGCCGATGGCGAAGCCGAATTCGTTGCGGACGAAGGGCGGGATGCGGCCCTCGTCGGCCACGCTGCGCTCGTCGAAGAAATTCCGCGCGTCGAAAGCACTGTTGCGGAGAAACTCGAAGGCGCTGCCGTGAAGCTGGTCCGTGCCGGACTTGGTGATCACGTCGGTGTATCCCGCCGCGCCGTGCCCAATCTCCGCCGGCATCACGCCGGAACTCGATTGCACTTCCTGGATGGCGTCCACGTCGAAATTGGAGAAGGTCGCGCCACCCAACTCGGGATCGGTTACGTCGGCGCCGTCCATGGCAAAGACGGTGGCGGTACCGCGCTGCCCGTTCACCGCGAACTGCTGCGTGAAATTCGCGGCGCCGTTGGTGTCCGTCATGGTGCCGGCGGCGAGCAGCAGCAGCTTGCTGAAATCGCGCTCGTTCAGCGGCAGGCTCGACACCTGCCCGCTCGAGAGATTCTGACCGCCGCTCGCTTGCGCGGCCGATCCCGCGGGCGCTGCGCTCTCCTGCGCGCTGACGACCTGAAGCTCAGCCCGACCGCCAGGCTGGAGCACGATGGTCAACGTGATGCCGTCCTTGACGCTGACAGGCCTCGCTGTCGTCCATGCCCTCCCTTCCCAGGTAGCGGACACCTGATAATCGCCGGCGGCGAGTCCCCCGAATGTGAAGTTACCATCCGCGCCGCTCACGGCCTTGAGAGGCTGTTGACCGCCCCCCAGCCGCAGTTCGATCGTCGCGCCGCTGACCGGTTTGCCGGCGCTATCGCGCAGCGTCCCGGCCCACGAACTGACGGCGAGGGCTGCCGGCTGGGTAGCAAGCATGGAGAAGACAAATAGACTGGTTGCGTACAGGGTGATGTGGGAGCGGTGGGGCATCGGTTGCATTCTAGTTGAAAAGCAAGCTTATGCCCGATATTAGCAGGCTCGCGCGGCTGTTGTAGCGGCGCTCTATGAGCGCCGGTGGTGCGAAACAAACCGAAAAGCCGGCGCTCACAGAGCGCCGCTACAACAGCTGTTATCGGTATTCCCTTAAAAGCTCAGCTTCAACGAAAACTGTATTTGCCTCGAGGTGCCGTTGGTCTGGGAAATTTCGCCGAAGCCCGTTCCCCGCACCACGTTCGCCGGCAGGCCGAAGTTCACAAGATTCAAGACATTAAAGAATTCCGCGCGGAACTGCAGGTTGGCGGCCTCCGTGGAACCGCGCCGGCCGAGTGGAGTGTCTTTGACCAGGGCCACATCGAAATCCTTGTAAGGCGGTCCCCGGAAAGTGTCACGACCGAGCGTTCCGAGCGTGCCTTGATTAGGCCCTGTCCCGCCGGAGATGTCGATGGGAATGTAAAAAAAGTCGGGGTTGCCGGCACCCAATCCGAAATAATCCTCGCGCACGGCGCGGCTCGTGGAGAAGACTGGACGCCCGACCTGATCGGGACGATCGGCGCCGGCGGACCCATAGCCGCTCTCTTGAATCCCGGAGTACACCGTGAAGGGCAAACCGGAGGTCAGGGTACTGATGTTGAGCACCTGCCAGCCCGAAGTCAGGCGACTGCCGAGCGGCCGCAGAGAGTCGATCCGATCGAAGGGCAGTTCCTCGATGACGTTGAACACCAGGATATGCGTGACGTCAAACGTCGACGGTCCCTTGTCGGCTCCCGGATTCCAGGGATTCTGGGGAATGGCAAGCTGGGCGTTTCCAGCTCCGCTGATACTGGGTCCGAGCACGCTGCTCGTGTCGTCCAGGGACTTGGAGAACGTGTAATTTGCGGTGAAGCCCAATCCCCAGCGTTGCGAGGTCTTCGACAACGACGTTTGTAGCGACTGAAAGGTGGAGTGCGACCGGCTGCTCATCAGCAGTTCTTGAGCAAATCCGCCCACGACCTGGCCCGCGGCATTGAAGTCGGTGAAGGGCGCGAAACCGGGCGATGCACCGGCGAAGCTGTTGGGGTAGATGGCACTGGGCAGATGGATACCCACCGTCGCCACGTAATCGGCGGTGACCTTCAGATCTCCGAAAGCGTGCTCGAGGCCGGCAGAGTAAGTGCCGATGTAGCCGTTCCGGAAGTTGGGCTCGAAGCCAAAAACGCCGAGCGGATGGAACTGGTGGCCCGGGCTGAGCGCCGCCAGGTCATCTTCAAAGCGCTCGACATCGATCGGGGTGTTCTGCGGCACAGCTTTGCTGTTGGTCGTCGGAAAGATCAGCTCGCCTTGCGGGGTGTAAAAGGGCGGCACGTTGAAGAGAGTCACGGAATCCTGGAACGGAACCGGGGCGCCAGGCTCTGCAGTGAAGTAGGGGCTGAACGACATGGGAATTCCGCCGGTCAGGGTATTATCCTGCCAGAGATTCGGCAGCAGCGTGACGATGGAACCGCCGGCATGGAAGCTGGTATGGTGCGTCCCCTCCCAGTTGAGAGCAAGCCGCGGACCCCATCCGCGGTAATCGGTATCGTAAGGCGGTTGCGGATCGAAAAGGAAAATGTTCTGGGCCCCGGGAGCCCAATAGGTAGACGACTCTCCGTCAGGTCCCACGATCCTGACGGTTGAAGTCAGGTGGTGCCGTTCGCGAATCACGCTGTTGAGCTCATAGCGCAACCCGTAGGTCACGGTAAAGCGCGGAGCCGCCTTCCAGGTGTCCTGAAAATAGAAGTTGTACGCGTCGCGACGGTCTCCGTCTTCGTCGATGTGATCACCCGCCGGGAATCCCGGCGACGCGACCCAGTTTGTATATGAAAAAGGCGTGGCCGTGAGCAGTCCGGTGAGCGAATCGGGCAGGGGATCACCGGGTTGAATGTTATGCTGACCGCTGGCCGAGACGATGCTCACCGGCGAGTACGCCGGCCCGCCGCCGAAGGTATACGCTCCGTTCGGGCTGACCCCAAAAATTCCGGTGTCGCGGTTGCCCCGCCATTCGAATCCCGCCGCAAACGCGTGCGGGCCGTGCACCCATTGCACCGTCTGCCGGACCTGGAACAGGTTGCCAATCGCTTCTGTCCGCGTGCCGCCCGTGCTGTCGAACGCCGTGAACAAGCCGTCCCCGAAATTCAGCGCCGGCTGGGTGGTGTTGAGCGGCACGAAGGAGGGCGTGCTGCGAAGGTAATCGAGCGTCGTTTCCAGCACCGTGTGCGGCGACACCGTGCGCGTATAACTCAGGCCTGCGTTGCGCTCGTTGTCCAGAAAAGTGAGGGCGAAACTGGGATTGATCGCCGTCTGATTGGGATCGGTCAGCGGGCCGGTGGTGTCGTCCAGGCTGAAGCGCGTGAAGAGTTGCGACTTGTTGGAAATCTTGTGGTCGACGCGAATCGAGAACTGGTCGCTCGTCGTACCGACCTTGGATGATGTCGCGTAAGTGCTGGCTCCGAACGGGCCGCCGGGGTCGTTGGGCAGCGGGTAACC
>JASHQD010000513.1 GCA_030037755.1 Terriglobia bacterium | reverse complement strand
CCGCTCGCGCGAATTCCAGCGCAGCCTCAACGAGGTGCTCGGTCTCGGGTCTAGGGATCAGGACGTCCGGCGTGACCTCAAGGTCGAGTCCCCAGAACTCCTGATGGCCGGTGATGTACTGCGTGGGCTTGCCGGTGGCGCGCTCGACGACGAGCGCAAAATAGCGCTTAGCGGTCTCGGGCGCGAGTTCGACTTCGGGGTTCGTGTAAAGATAGGCGCGATCGCGGCCGATCACGTGCATCAGCAGCAGTTCTGCCGCGAGGGATGCGGAAGGGATGTCACAGCGCTGAAGGTCGGCGATTGCGGTTCGCAGCGCTTGCCGGAGGCTTAAGGGAACAGCAGCGTTCGGCACGTGGCGAGGTGCCACAGCTACACCTCGAAGAGCGCCTTCAAGTTGAGCGCCAAACCGTCGACATCTTCAATCGTCAAGGGAGAATCCTCATCGAAGTATTGTGAGGCTCGATTAGGATAGACCACTTCGGCTCCGCGCTTCTGAGCGTCAATCCACACCTGGATCACACCGCTCTCCTGGTACTGGCGGCGCTTGCGCGAGACGCGTCTTGCCGTATCGCCGGGCGAAAGAACTTCGAATGCCACGTCGGGAGGAAAGTCGGCTGGCCCATCCGGGAGCTTCCTTCCAGGAAATCTTTCGGCGCGCACCAGTGCCGCGTCTGGGCAGCGCCAGGTCCCCGGCGCAACCGTAAAAGCCGTATCCGCCCCAAACGCGATCCATTCCGGATGGCGCTCACAAAACGCGCCCAACTGAATATCGAGATTCAGAATCACTTTTCCGTGTGGCATTCCCGCCGGAGACATAAACTCCACCTCCCCGTCCACTAGCTCCCATCGTTGCCAGTCCTCGCCCGCAGCAAGGAATTCTTCCCAGCTCATCCGGGTTTTGAGGGGATTTGCCGTATCGGCCATGCGGATTCCTCAGGCAGCGGCGCTGTCGCCTTCACCCTTCAGGCGCTCGGCGCGGAAGTAGGCGGTCAGGGCTTCGATCAAGTCATCGATCTTGCCGTCCATCACGCGGTCGAGCTGATGCAGGCTCAGTCCGATACGGTGATCGGTGACGCGGTTTTGCGGAAAGTTGTAAGTGCGGATCTTCTCGCTGCGGTCGCCGCTCCCGATCATCTGGCGGCGCTCGGCGGTAAGCTGTTGCTGCTGCTTCTGCAGCTCCATCTCGTAGAGACGGGAACGCAGTACGCGCAGCGCCTTGGCGCGATTCTTGATCTGCGATTTTTCGTCCTGGCACGAGACGATCACGCCCGTGGGCAGGTGCGTGATCCGCACCGCCGAATAGGTGGTATTCACCGACTGCCCGCCCGGGCCCGAGGAGCAGAAGGTGTCGATGCGGATGTCCTTGGGATCGATCTGGATTTCCACTTCGTCGGCTTCAGGCAGAACCACCACGCTGACCGCCGAGGTGTGAATGCGTCCCTGCTGCTCGGTCGCCGGAACGCGCTGCACGCGGTGGACGCCGCTTTCGTACTTGAGCTGGCTGAAGACCTTGTGCCCTTCGATCAGGGCGATCACTTCCTTCAGCCCGCCCACCGCCGACAGGCTGCTCGAGAGCACTTCCACCCGCCAGCGCTGTCCCTCCGCATATCGCGAGTACATGCGGAAGAGCTCCTCGGCAAAAAGCGTGGCTTCGTCGCCTCCGGTGCCCGCCCGGATCTCCAGGATCACGTTCTTCTCGTCATTCGGATCGCGGGGCAGCAGCAGCGTCTTGATCTCTTCCTCCACCTTCTGGCGTTGCTGCTCGAGTCCGGCCAGCTCTTCCTCCGCCATTTGCTTCATGGCGGCGTCGGAGCCCGATTCCATCAGCAGCGTCTTCGTCTCACGCAAAGACTTCTCGATGCGCTTGTACTCGCGATACTTCTCCACGACTTCGGAGAGATCCGAGTGCGCCTTGGCAGTCTTCTGGTAAAGGGCCTGATCGGCCAGCACGGCGGGATCGCCGAGTTGCTGGCCCAGTTCGTCATACTTCTTTTCGATTTCCGCGAGCTTGTCGAGAAAGTTCATGAAAACACCAAAAGCAAACACAGAGGCCCAGCGCGGCTCGCCGCAACCGAATCGGCAAAAAGTGGCGAGTGGCAAGTGGCGAGTGGCGAGCCCCAAAATCTTCGCGCGCCGCAAAGAATTTCGCCATTAGTAGTACAGAGACACCGAGAAAAGAACTTCTCTACTACTAAACTTCGCGCTTCTCACAAATTGCTCTGTGCCCGTCTTGTCGCAAGTCACTCGTTACTTCTCACTCAGATTCGCCGGGATCAGCCGCTCGACAATCACCACATCACGCCAGACTCCATCCAGGCGTCCGTGCTTTTCGTAGATCCCAACCTGGCGAAACCCAAGCGACTCAATCAGCTTCAGGCTGGCCTGATTTTCCGGAAACACCCTCGAAACCAGCTTCCAAAATCCGGCTTCTTCGGCAGCCTCAATCAACGCCGTCATCGCCAAGCGACCTGCCCCTCGCCGGCGCGAGTCGCGGGCCACGTACAGCGAAGCCTCGGCGATGCCCGCGTAACAGTCGCGCGGGCGATAGCTGGAAGTCGAGGCGAAGGCGATTATCTGGCCGTCGTCCTCCACCACCACAACTGGGTGGCTACCATCGAACCACGACTCGATTTCCACCGGGGTCCGGAGCCGCGTCTCAAAAGTCGCTATCCGGTCCTCGATACCCTGATTGTAAATCGCCGCCATAGCCGCGGCGTCGCGCTTCGTCGCCTTGCGGGCGCGCATCACGCTATGACCAGTTCGCCGCCGCGTGCCTTTTCGAGCGCCATCGCCGCTTCGAGGGACTTCACTGCCGTCTCAAGCTGGCTGTCGTCCGGCTCGCGGGTGGTGATGCGCTGCAGCCAGAGTCCCGGTTGCGAAGCCCAGCGCCACAGCCGCCCCTGGGACTTGGCCGCAAAGCGGATGAACTCGTAGGAGACGCCCGCGATGACCGGAAGCAGCAGCAGGCGCCCAATCAGCTTGCCCGCGAACGATTGGAAGGGCAGCAGCATGTAAAAGAACATGGCGATGACCATCACGACCAGCAAGAAGCTCGTGCCGCAGCGCGGATGAAATCGCGTGGCGCCGCGCGCCGTCTCCACGTCCATGCGCCCGGTCTTCTCGTAAGCCCAAACCACCTTGTGCTCAGCTCCGTGATACTCAAAAACACGCTTGATTTCCTTCGATTGCGCCAGCAGCGCCAGGAATCCCAGGAAGAACGCGATACGGATGATGCCGTCAACGAAGTTGAACACGACCAGATTGCCAACAACACGATAATGCGACTGGAGCCTGGTAGCCATGTAAAGCGGCAGCAGCTTGTAGAGCGCGATAAAGAAGCCGAGCGAGAGCAGGATGTTCAGAGCCAGCATCCAGCGGTTCATCTCGGGCTTCTTCTTCTCCGGCCTCACCTCGGGTGCGTCAGGGTCCTCAAGAGCGAACTCTGCGGAATACTTGAGCGCGCGCACTCCGATCGCCATCGCCTGGCCCAGCGTCGCCAGTCCGCGCAGGATGGGATAGCGCAGCCACGGATGCCGTTCTGAGGGACGGTCCAGGTAGTCCTGCCCGATGGCGATCAACCCGTTAGGACGCCGCACGGCTACGGCGTAGGAGTGGGGCGACCGCATCATTACGCCCTCCAGCACCGCCTGTCCGCCCACCAGAATCTCTTCGCCGCCCTGAAAAACGGGCAGCGCCGCCAGTCGCAACATGCGCCAGACGAGCCGATTACATACCTTCAAAAACTGCTTTGCGTTCATTTGTTCCAGTTTCCCACCCTCAGGCTGTCCAGAGTCCGGTTGATTAGATGCGCCGCAGGTGTGCCGAGACAAGAATAACGAGGCACGATAACCTGTGTCAAACGCGACGGTTGGGTCAGTACGTCAGTCGTCCGTAAGTGCGTCAGTATGTCAGTATGTCAGTACATCAGTCGGTCAGGGCGAATTGTCAATCCGTCGGCCGGGCGTGATGCACCGAGATACTGACGCACTGACATGCTAACCTACTGACCTACTCTTGACATGGACTTCATTGAGTATTAAGATGCACATAGCTCCCCCGGTAACTGTCAGCCGACGAGTCTTCGCGATCTTCGGCCTCTAGAGTATTTGTCATGCCTCTTCGGCACACCTCCGTCACGCCCAAATCCCTGGCCGCACGCCGGAGCAACGCGCTGAAGTCCACCGGACCGCGTAGCGCACGCGGCAAAGCCCGCGTCTGCCTGAACGCGCTGAAAGACGGGCAGCACGCCGTATTTGCGGCGCGAGCGCCTCGTCTGCGGCAGCGCCTCATCGATGCCGGGCAGCCTGAGGAAGAGGCGATCTACGGCGCCATCCGGTCGCGGATTGCCCAGGCATCGCCGATTCAGGATCCGGCCGCGCGCAAGCAAATCGACAGGCTGGCTTTGCTCGCCTGGTGCCAGGCGTGGAAAACCCACCCCTCGAAGTCAAAGCTGGAAAGCTCCGTGAATTCAATGATCTACGATTTCTGGGTGTCGACCAGATGCGGATTCAATCGGCAACGGTTCAGCATCATCGACCCCTGGAGGCGCGCTGGCCTGGTTTTCTGGCGGCAGCGGCGCCACCGGGTGGCGAACACACGCGCTGCCGGGCTGGCTGGCAGCACGAATCCCGCGGTGGAATCATCAAACCAGAGGTTGGGGGCCGCGCTCGAACCCGCGGCCTCGCCCCTTCATCGGCACGCCCGGCATGCGGATGCGCCGCGTCAGGTTTACGAGGGCGCAATACGCTGCCGGCTGTACCGGCTGGCGAAGCCCGGAGCGCTTGAACGGAACCGCTACAAGGTACTGCCCGATGGCAGTCCCGATCCTACTCTTCAGTCCTGGAAGCACTTCAAGGCCAACGAAGGGGTCACGTGGCCAAAGTCGAAGGAATCGTGGACCTTGCCGCGACGAGGCGGCGCACGGTCATGCGCCCCTACAGAATTGTCTGTGACCAAACGCACACGAGGAACGTGACGGCACAGGTTGACCTCAGCCATAGCTAGGTCATAGCATACAGATTAAACCAAGCCCCACTGGAGGACACATGGCAGTCAAGGTAGGCATCAACGGATTCGGACGCATCGGACGCAACGTGCTACGGGCGTCTCTCTCCGATCCCGGCATCGAGTTCGTGGCGGTCAACGACATCACCGACCCCAAGACGCTCGCGCATCTGCTCAAGTACGACTCGGTATTCGGCACGCTCGACGCCGACGTCGGACACGGCGAAGACTGCGTCCGCGTGAACGGCAAGAGCCTCCGCGTGTTCAAAGTCAAGGACCCGGCGGAGATCGACTGGTCGTCGCTGGGCGCCCAGATCGTGATTGAATCGACCGGCCTGTTTACCAAGGCCGAAGACGCCAAGAAGCACCTGAAAGGCTCGGTCAAGAAGGTGATCATCACCGCTCCGGCCAAGGGCGAGGACGTCACGCTGGTGCTCGGCGTCAACGACAACATGTACGATCCCGCCAAGCACAACGTCATCTCGAACGCCTCCTGCACCACCAATTGTCTGGCGCCCGCGGCCAAAGTGGTCCACGAGAATTTCAAGATTCTCAAGGGCTCCATGACCACCATTCACGCTTACACCAACGACCAGAAGATCCTCGACCTACCGCATAAGGACCTGCGACGGGCACGCGCCGCGGCCCTCTCCATGATCCCGACCACCACCGGCGCCGCGAAAGCTGTCGGCCTGGTGCTTCCAGAGCTGAAAGGCAAGCTCGATGGCTACGCCATGCGCGTCCCGACGCCGGACGTTTCTGTAGTTGACCTGGTGGCGCTCACGGAGAAATCCACGACGACCGAGGAAGTAAACGCGGCGTTCAAGAAAGCCGCCGCCGGCCCGCTCAAGGGCATCCTGCTGTACAGCGAAGAGGAATTGGTCTCCAAGGACTACACCGGGAATCAGTACTCGTCGATCGTGGACGCGGGATTTACCAAAGTCATCGACGGCAACCTGGTGAAGGTCGTCGCGTGGTACGACAACGAGTGGGGGTATTCGTGCCGCGTGCGGGATCTGGTGAAGTTCGTGGCGGCGAAGTTTTGACGGAGTCGACAGTCGACAGTCGACAGTTGACAGTCGGTGTCAAGGAGCAGCCGAGCGTATGAGCAGGACCAGCATCGAAATTGACGATCGGCTGCTCCGGAGAGCTGCGAGAATCACGGGGCTGAAGACGACGCGCGAAATCATCCACCGGGCACTTGAGGTCTTGGTAAAGACCGAGGAGCGAAAATCGATCCTGACCTATTTCGGCGGTTGAAGTTGGAAAGGAGATATCAAGGCGCTGCGGCGAAATCGAGTCTGACCTCTGGAGTAAGCCGATGACGTTCATGCCGTCCGTGATCAGCGCCGCCTACCGTGGTGGATTCCGCATCCACCTTACGTTCAACGACCTCTCCGAGCGAACCGTCGATTTTCGGCGCTGGCTCGGGGGTCCGGTGTTCGAGGCGCTCAAGGATGAGGCATATTTTCGGAGGTTTTTTGTAGACGGAGGGACGGTAGTGTGGCCGAACGGCGCAGACATCGCGCCCGAAATCCTTTACGAGGCGGCAATTTCCCGGCAAGCGCGAGGGAAATCGCGGCATAGGGCGGCCAAGCCTCGCGTGCGCCGCGCCCTGGCGGCGACGCGGCACTGAGACTGTGCCTTCCGTCCTGGTGGCGTAATCACAACTGAAGACATCGAGGAAGACAATGCCAAAACTATCCATTCGCGATCTGAATCTGAAGGGCAAGCGAGTCTTTATCCGCGTCGATTACAACGTCCCGTTGAACGACGCCGGCGAAATCACCGACGACACGCGGATTCGCGCGTCGCTTCCCACCATCAAGTACGCGCTCGAGCATGGCGCGCGCCTGATTCTGGCCTCGCATCTCGGGCGGCCCAAAGGGAAGGTGAATCCCAAGTACAGCATGAAGCCCACGGCGGTGCGCCTGGGCGAGTTGCTCGGCAAGCCCGTTGAATTTGCCAGCGACTGCATCGGCGCCGAAGCGTCCGAAAAGGCCAAGGCCCTCAAGGACGGCCAGGTGCTGGTCCTCGAGAATCTGCGCTTCTATCCGGACGAGGAAAAAAACGTCCCCGAATTCGCCCAGAAGCTGGCGGCGCTGGCCGAACTCTACGTCGACGACGCGTTTGGCTCCGCGCATCGCGCGCACGCCTCGGTCGAGGGCATCACCCATTATCTGCAACCCGCCGCGGCCGGTCTGCTGATGGAGCGCGAGGTGGCGAGCCTCAGCAAGGCGACGCAGAATCCGGCGCATCCTTACGTGGTGATCGTGGGCGGCGCCAAGGTGTCTGACAAGATCGAATTCCTCCAGAACCTGGCGCAACTCGCGGACACAATCCTCATCGGCGGCGCTATGGCGTATACGTTTCTGAAGGCGCCCGGCATCCAGGTGGGCAAGTCGCTGGTCGAGGAAGACAAGCTCGACGTCGCTCGCGAATTACTCCGTTCGATGGAGCATCGCGGGACCAGGCTTCTGCTGCCCACGGA